>NZ_QAIU01000520.1:0-9160 GCF_003061205.1 Pseudomonas sp. HMWF006 | reverse complement strand
CCTCTTTGTTGGCCAGAAGGATTTTCTTGCCGGCCTCGACCGCCGCCAGCGTCGGGCGCAACCCCGCCGCACCGACAATCGCCGCCATGACCGCATCGACTTCAGGAGCTGCAGCCACCTGACACAAGCCCTCCTCCCCGACCAACACACGGGTCGGCAGACCGGCCGCACGCAAATCGTCCTGCAGACCGCGCGCGGCAGCGACTTCCGGCACCACGGCGAACTGCGGCACATGGCGCACACACAGGGCGAACAGCTCACTCAGGCGAGTGAAGCCGCTCAGTGCGAACACCTGATAGCGCTCAGGGTGACGAGCAATGACATCGAGGGTGCTCAGACCGATCGAGCCGGTCGCCCCAAGGACGGTAATCTGCTGTGGGCGACTCACGGTGCAGCCATCCACAACAGCACGGCAAATACCGGAATCGCCGCCGTGAGGCTGTCGATACGATCAAGCACGCCACCATGCCCCGGAAGCAGATTACTGCTGTCCTTGATGCCGGATGAGCGTTTGAACATGCTTTCGGTGAGATCACCGACAACGGAAATGAACACGATCAGCGCAGCGCCGATCAGGCCTTTAAGCAGCTCGGCAACCGTCCAGTCGCGTACCAGACCGACAATGGCGGTAATCACCAGACTCAGCGCCAGACCGCCATAGACACCTTCCCAGCTCTTGCCCGGACTGACCTGCGGTGCAAGCTTGCGCTTGCCGAAAGCTCGACCGGAGAAGTAAGCGCCAATATCTGCGCCCCAGACCAGCACCATCACCGCCATGATCAACCAGTTGCCCAATGGGTACTGCTTGATCTGCACCAGGCCTTGCCAGGCCGGCAACAGAATCAACAGACCGATCACCAGCCTGGTGGCCGCACTCGACCAGTGCTCGCTCGACTGCGGATAGGTCAGTACCAGCCAGGTCGCCACCGCCCACCACAGCACTGCCGCGCCCAGCACCCACGGCGCGAGGCCGGGCAAGATGTACATGACGAACAGCATCAGCGCGACCGCGGCGGCATAACCGACACGGAACGTCTGGCCATTGAAACCGGCAAGCCGCGCCCACTCCCACGCGCCCAGACTGACCACCAGCCCGATGAACAGCGCAAAGCCGGAACCTTCGAGCAGGAAAAAACCGCACAAGGCGATCGGCAACAGGATCAGCGCAGTGATGATTCGTTGTTTAAGCATTAAACCCGGGCTCCAGCTTCAATCTGCTCACTCGTTTTACCGAAGCGACGCTGACGCGAAGCGAAATCGGCCAGCGCATTGCGCATGGCATCGTGTTTGAAGTCCGGCCAGAACAGGTCGGAGAAGTACAGCTCGGCGTAGGCCAGCTGCCACAGCAGGAAATTGCTGATGCGGTGCTCACCACCCGTGCGAATGCACAGATCCGGCAACGGCAGATCGCCGGTGGCCAGACAGGTCTGCAGCAGATCCGGCGTGATGTCCTCCGGACGCAGGTGTCCGGCCTGGACTTCCCTTGCCAGACGCTGCGCAGCTTGTGCGATATCCCACTGACCGCCGTAGTTGGCTGCGATCTGCAGAATGAAGCGGTTGGCACCGGCGGTCATGGCTTCGGCCTCGCGCATCGCCGCCTGAAGCTCAGGGTGAAAGCGCGAACGATCGCCAATGATCCGCAAGCTGATGTTGTTGTCGTTGAGGCGCTTGGCCTCACGACGCAACGCCTTGAAGAACAGATCCATCAAGGCGCTGACCTCATCGGCCGGGCGCTGCCAGTTCTCACTGGAAAACGCGAACAGGGTGAGCACTTCGACCTTGGCCTCAGCGCACACCTCGATCACTGCCCGCACAGCATCCACGCCCGCTTTATGCCCGGCGACACCCGGCATAAAGCGTTTTTTCGCCCAGCGATTGTTGCCATCCATGATGATCGCGACATGGCGCGGCACCGCGGACGGCGCAGTCTGCTTGGTCTTGTCCATTAAAACTCGACCCTTATACGGCCATCAGGTCTTTTTCTTTCTCAGCCAGTTTCGCGTCGATCTCGGCCACGTACTTCTTGGTCAGATCGTCGATTTCGCCAGTGGCGCGACGCTCTTCGTCTTCGCTGATTTCCTTTTCCTTGACCAGATCCTTCAGCGAGCTGTTGGCATCGCGACGGATGTTGCGCACGGCAACACGGGCGTCTTCGGCCACATCACGCGCCTGCTTGGTGAAACCACGACGGGTTTCTTCGGTCAGGGCCGGCATGCTGATCAGCAGCAATTCACCCAGGTTGGTCGGGTTCAGGTTCAGACCTGCACTGCCGATCGCCTTGTCGACAGCACCGAGCATGTTGCGCTCGAACGCAACCACTTGCAGGGTACGGGCGTCTTTGACGGTGATGTTGGCGACTTGCTTGATGGGGGTGTCCGCGCCGTAGTACGGCACCATCACGCCTTCCAGAATGCTTGGGTGCGCCTGGCCGGTACGGATACGGCCGAAGTTGTGAGCCAGAGACTCAACGGACTTCGTCATGCGCTCTTTGGCGTCTTTCTTGATTTCGTTGATCATTGTTGAACTTCCTCGATCAGGGTTCCTTCAGCGCCGCCGTGTACGATGTTCAGCAGGGCGCCGGGCTTGTTCATGTTGAATACGCGCAGCGGCATCTTGTGATCGCGGCACAGGCAAATAGCTGTCAGATCCATTACACCCAGCTTGCGATCCAGTACTTCATCATAAGTCAGATGATCGAACTTCTCGGCATGCGGGTCCTTGAATGGGTCAGCGGTGTAAACGCCATCGACCTTGGTTGCCTTGAGCACGACATCGGCGTCGATTTCAATGGCGCGCAGGCAGGCTGCCGAATCCGTTGTGAAGAACGGGTTGCCGGTACCGGCCGCGAAAATCACCACGTCCTTGGAGTTCAAGTGGCGCATGGCTTTGCGACGATCATAGTGATCGGTTACGCCCACCATGGAAATGGCCGACATCACGATGGCCGAGATATTGGCACGTTCCAGCGCGTCGCGCATGGCCAGGGCATTCATCACAGTGGCCAGCATGCCCATGTGGTCGCCTGTCACCCGATCCATGCCAGCCTTGCTCAAGGCTTCGCCACGGAACAGGTTGCCACCGCCGATCACCAGACCGACCTGAACGCCGATACCGACCAGTTGGCCGACTTCCAGCGCCATGCGATCCAGAACCTTCGGATCGATCCCGAACTCTTCCGAGCCCATCAGGGCCTCGCCGCTAAGCTTGAGTAGAATGCGTTTATAGCGAGCCTGATAACCACTGCCCTGCTGAGCCATTGCGAATCTCTCCTGCGGCGTATTTAAAAATTCTTTGCGAGCTGTTTACAGCTGGCGTTCACTCTAGCTTGGCGCTGCTTCAGCGCCATCGGAACATGGCTTTGTAAGTCAGTTCCAAGTGGAAACCAATTAAAAATTGGTAACCCCATCTGAAAAGAGGCTGCGCGCGTGAGCGGGCAGCCTCTTTCGGGCGACAGTTGAAAAACCGTCTTATTGCTTGGCGGCAGCCAGCTGGGCAGCAACTTCTTCAGCGAAGTTGTCGACCGGCTTCTCGATGCCTTCGCCTACTTTGAAGTAGGTGAAGGAAACGATTTCTGCGCCGCCTTTCTTGGCCAGCTCGCCAACCTTGATTTCAGGGTTCTTGACGAACGCCTGCTCAACCAGGCTCGCTTCTGCCAGGAACTTGCTGATACGGCCTTTGACCATGTTCTCAACAATGTTTTCTGGCTTGCCTTTGATCTTCTCTTCGTTCAGCTGCAGGAACACAGCTTTTTCACGCTCGATCGCTTCAGCCGAAACTTGCGAAGGCAGCAGGAACTCAGGGTTACTGGCAGCTACGTGCATCGCGATGTCTTTGGCCAGCTCGACGTCACCGCCTTTCAGAGCCACGACAACACCGATCTTGTTGCCGTGCAGGTACGAACCTACAACGTCACCTTCGATACGGGTCAGACGACGGATGTTGACGTTCTCGCCTACTTTGGCAACCAGTGCTTCGCGAGCGGCTTCTTGAGCAGCGATCAGCGGAGCAGCGTCGGTCAGCTTGTCAGCGAAGGCTTTTTCAACGCTGGCAGCAACAAAGTTTTTGAAGTCATCTTGCAGGGCCAGGAAGTCGGTCTGCGAGTTCACTTCCAGGATAACGGCAGCTTTACCGTCGTCCTTGATTGCGATTGCGCCTTCAGCGGCAACGTTGCCAGCCTTTTTCGCAGCCTTGATCGCGCCCGAAGCACGCATGTCATCAATGGCTTTTTCGATGTCGCCGTCAGCCTTTTCCAGGGCTTTCTTGCAGTCCATCATGCCTTCGCCGGTACGCTCGCGCAGTTCTTTAACCAACGCTGCAGTAATTGCTGCCATTTTCAAATTCCTCTTGGATAGGTTTTCAACCATTCCACCCGATCGAACGGGCGTTCAATTCTTCCCGAACCAGCTTGTAGCCGCTGCACGTTACAGATGCTGTAGCTGCGCCGCCGACAAATGGTTTTCGAGGTGGCAAAAAGGGGGCCAAGCCCCCTTTTTGCTTACTGAGTCAACGCCAAAGCGTCAATTACTCAGCTGCAGCCTGAGTTTCTTCAGCTGCGAATTCTACAGTGCCGCCAGCAACGTTGTTGCGACCACGGATAACAGCGTCAGCCATCGAACCCATGTACAGCTGGATAGCGCGGATGGCGTCATCGTTACCTGGGATGATGTAGTCAACGCCTTCCGGGCTGCTGTTGGTATCGACAACGCCGATGACCGGGATGCCCAGCTTGTTGGCTTCGGTGATCGCGATGCGCTCGTGGTCAACGTCGATCACGAACAGTGCGTCAGGCAGACCGCCCATGTCCTTGATGCCGCCCAGGGAGCGATCCAGCTTTTCCAGGTCACGGGAGCGCATCAGCGCTTCTTTCTTGGTCAGCTTGGCGAAAGTACCGTCTTCGGCTTGAACTTCAAGGTCACGCAGACGCTTGATGGAAGCACGAATGGTTTTGAAGTTGGTCAGCATGCCGCCCAACCAGCGGTGATCGACGTACGGCGAACCGCAACGTGCTGCTTCTTCAGCAACGATCTTGCCAGCGGAACGCTTGGTGCCGACGAACAGAATCTTGTTTTTGCCCTGGGCCAGACGCTCTACGAAAGTCAGAGCTTCGTTGAACATTGGCAGGGTTTTTTCAAGGTTGATGATGTGAATCTTGTTACGCGCGCCGAAAATGTACTTACCCATTTTCGGATTCCAGTAACGGGTTTGGTGACCGAAGTGCACACCGGCCTTCAGCATATCGCGCATGTTGACTTGGGACATGATAGTTCCTTAATAAGTCGGGTTTGGCCTCCACGTATCCCAATGACCAACCAGTGGCATAAAGCCAAAAGCACCCAGGTCATCGTGTCGACACGTGTGTGGATTTAAGCTTTTCGGGGTATCCCCGGAAAGCGGCGCATTTTATACCACAGGGTGCGCAGAAACGGAACCCGGAATCTGTAATCGCACCCGAGACATGGACGCAGCCCCCTTGGAATCGCCTTCAAGCGCACCATTGTATAGAGAGACACGATGCACGCAGGCGCGGATTTGCTCCTTTCGTCTGTTAGAATCGGGTTTTTCAGGGTCGCAAAACGCACATGTGCCACCCAATACGTATCAACAAGCGCCGCCGAGCGCAGAGAGAGCCTGTATGACCGTCAACCTCAAAACCCCCGAGGACATCGCTGGCATGCGTGTCGCCGGCAAACTGGCCGCCGATGTGCTGGAAATGATTGCCGAACACGTCAAACCGGGCGTTACCACCGATCAACTGAACCAGATCTGCCACGACTACATCGTCAATGTGCAGCAGGCCATCCCCGCCCCGCTCAACTACAAGGGTTACCCGAAGTCGATCTGCACTTCGATCAACCATGTGGTCTGCCATGGTATTCCGAACGACAAGCCGCTGAAAAACGGCGACACCCTGAACATCGACGTGACCGTGATCAAGGACGGCTACCACGGTGACACCAGCCGCATGTTCCACGTCGGCGAAGTACCGGTCTGGGCCGAGCGCCTGTCGCAAGTCACTCAGGAATGCATGTACAAGGCCATCGAGATCGTCAAACCTGGCTGCCGCCTCGGCGATATCGGCGAAATCATCCAGAAGCACGCGGAAAAGAATGGCTTCTCGGTGGTTCGCGAATTCTGCGGCCACGGCATCGGCAAGGTGTTCCACGAAGAACCGCAGATCCTGCACTACGGTCGCGCCGGCACCGGCATGGAACTGAAGGCCGGCATGACCTTCACCATCGAACCGATGATCAACCAGGGCAAGGCCGACACCAAGGTGCTGGGTGACGGCTGGACCGCGATCACCAAGGACCGCAAACTTTCGGCGCAGTGGGAACACACCTTGCTGGTCACTGACACCGGCTACGAGATCTTCACCCTGCGCGCCGACGACACCATCCCGCGCGTATCGGCCTGATCCGCAACGCTCCCAGCCTTATATAGAAGGAAAGCCAACCGATGCCGCAGGTGGATCCCGAACTCTTCGACCGCGGCCAGTTCCAGGCAGAACTGGCTCTGAAATCGAGTCCTATTGCGGCGTTCAAAAAGGCGATCCGCCAGGCTCGCGAAGTGCTCGACGCGCGTTTTCGCAGTGGCCGCGATATCCGCAGGCTGATCGAAGACCGCGCCTGGTTCGTCGACAATATCCTGCAAAAGGCCTGGGAGCAGTTCAACTGGAGCGAGGACGCCGACATCGCGCTGGTTGCGGTCGGCGGTTATGGCCGGGGGGAGTTGCATCCCTATTCCGACATCGACTTGCTGATCCTGCTGGACAGCGCCGATCACGAAGTTTTCCGTGATTCCATTGAGCGCTTTCTGACCTTGCTGTGGGACATCGGCCTGGAAGTAGGTCAGAGCGTTCGCTCGGTCGACGAGTGCGCCGAAGAGGCCCGTGCCGACCTGACGGTGGTCACCAACCTCATGGAAAGCCGCACCATCTGCGGCCCCGAGCATCTGCGCCAGCGCATGCTCGACGTCACCAGCACTGCGCACATGTGGCCGGCCAAGGAGTTCTTCCTGGCCAAGCGCGCCGAACAGAAGGCCCGTCACCACAAATACAACGACACCGAGTACAACCTGGAACCCAACGTCAAAGGCTCGCCGGGCGGCCTGCGGGATATCCAGACGATTCTGTGGGTGGCCCGTCGTCAATACGGCACCCTCAACCTGCGCGCCCTGGCCGGCGAAGGCTTTCTGGTCGAGAGTGAAAACGCACTGCTGGCCTCCTCCCAGGAATTTCTCTGGAAGGTGCGCTACGCCCTGCACATGCTCGCCGGTCGCGCCGAAGACCGCCTGCTGTTCGATCATCAGCGCACCATCGCCGGTTTGCTGGGGTTTGAAGGTGACGACGCCAAGCAGGCCGTCGAAAACTTCATGCAACAGTATTTCCGCGTCGTGATGAGCATCGCTCAACTCAGCGACCTGATCATCCAGCATTTCGAGGAAGTCATCCTCGCCCCCGAAGATGAAGCACCGCCGCAGCCAATCAATTCGCGCTTCCAACTGCATGACGGCTATATCGAAGCACGCAACGACAACGTGTTCCGCCGCACGCCGTTCGCCATGCTCGAGATTTTCGTGCTGATGGCCCAGCAGCCGGAAATCAAAGGCGTACGGGCAGACACCATTCGTCTGCTGCGGGAGAACCGTCACCTGATCGACGACAATTTCCGCAACGACATCCGCAATACCAGCCTGTTCATCGAGCTGTTCAAGTGCAAGATCGGCATCCACCGCAATCTGCGGCGGATGAATCGCTACGGCATTCTCGGGCGTTACCTGCCGGAGTTCGGCTTTATCGTCGGGCAGATGCAGCACGACCTGTTCCACATCTACACGGTTGATGCGCACACCCTGAACCTGATCAAACATCTGCGTAAGTTGCAGTACACCCAGGTGTCGGAAAAATTCCCGCTGGCCGCCAAGCTCATGGCCAAGCTGCCCAAGCCCGAACTCATTTACATGGCGGGGCTGTACCACGACATCGGCAAGGGCCGGCATGGTGATCACTCGGAAATCGGCGCGGTCGATGCCGAAGCGTTCTGCCAGCGCCATCAATTGCCGGTGTGGGACAGCCGCCTGATCGTCTGGCTGGTGCAAAACCATCTGGTGATGTCGACCACTGCCCAGCGCAAGGATTTGTCCGACCCGCAGGTGATCCACGATTTCGCTCAGGCCGTCGGCGACGAAACCCGCCTCGACTACCTGTACGTGCTGACCGTGGCCGACATCAACGCGACCAACCCGACCCTGTGGAATTCATGGCGCGCCAGCCTGTTGCGCCAGCTCTACACCGAGACCAAGCGCGCCTTGCGTCGCGGCCTGGAGAACCCGGTGGATCGTGAAGAACAGATCCGCCAGACCCAAAGCGCTGCGCTGGATATTCTGGTGCGCGGCGGCACCGATCCGGACGACGTCGAGCAATTGTGGGCGCAGTTGGGCGATGACTATTTCCTGCGGCACACCGCCGGCGACGTGGCCTGGCACAGCGATGCGATCCTGCAGCAGCCGGCCGATGGCGGGCCGCTGGTACTGATCAAGGAAACCACCCAGCGCGAATTCGAGGGCGGTACGCAGATCTTCATTTATGCCCCGGACCAACACGATTTCTTCGCCGTGACCGTGGCGGCAATGGACCAGCTCAACCTGAACATTCACGACGCCCGGGTCATCACGTCCAGCAGCCAGTTCACCCTCGATACCTACATTGTGCTCGACAACGACGGGGAATCCATCGGTGACAACCCGGCGCGGATCAAGCAGATACGCGAAGGCCTCACCGAAGCCCTGCGCAATCCGGACGACTACCCGACGATCATTCAGCGCCGGGTCCCGCGCCAGCTCAAGCACTTCGCCTTTGCACCGCAGGTGACGATCCATAACGACGCCCAGCGTCCGGTGACCGTGCTGGAACTGACCGCGCCTGACCGGCCAGGTTTGCTGGCACGCATCGGCGGGATTTTCCTCGAGTTCGACCTGTCGCTGCAGAACGCCAAGATTGCGACCCTGGGCGAGCGGGTGGAAGACGTGTTCTTCATCACCGACGCGCACAACCAGCCGCTGTCCGATCCGCTGCTGTGCAGCCGTTTGCAGGATGCGATCGTTGAGCAACTGAGCGTCAATCAGGAACCCGATATCAAATTGTCGCGCATCAGTATCTGAT
>NZ_QAIU01000519.1:20909-24732 GCF_003061205.1 Pseudomonas sp. HMWF006 | reverse complement strand
GGACTCACAACTGGGGTAGGCGAGCACGCCTGTAGAGCGTGGCGCCAATCGGATTAGCCTCCAGGAGATCGAAATGAGCGACGACCTGCATCTGTCAGATGTCCAAACCCTGCGCGACCGTGCGCGCCAACACGTCGAGAACGGCGCCGTCACCGAAAGCTACAGCGCCGACCGTGAAGAGGTACTGCGCTTGCTCAACGCATCGCTGGCCACCGAACTGGTCTGCGTATTGCGTTACAAACGGCACTACTTCATGGCCTCCGGGGTGAAAGCCAGCGTGGCCGCCGAAGAGTTTCTTGAGCACGCCACCCAGGAAGCCCAGCACGCCGACCGCCTGGCCGAACGCATCGTGCAACTGGGCGGCGAGCCTGAGTTCAACCCCGACCAGCTGTCGAAAATGTCCCACGCCCAATACGTGGCCGGCTCCACCCTGAAAGAAATGGTCTACGAGGATCTGGTGGCCGAGCGGATCGCCATCGACAGCTACCGCGAGATCATTCAGTACATCGGCGAGAAAGACCCGACCACCCGGCGCATCCTGGAAGACATCCTCGCGCAGGAAGAAGAACATGCCGATGACATGGCCGATATCCTGAAAGACCTCTAAACCCTATCGCGAGCAGGCCCACGCCTACAGAGGAACGCATTCCAAATGCAGGAGTGAGCCTGCTCGCGATGGCGTCGTTACATACGCTGAAGTTATTGGGTTGGTTTAACGGTGACAGGCGCCTTGCCTGCCTTCATCTGCTCCAGCAACGGCGCACACTGATTAGGCTCGCCGCCGCTCGGTGCCACCAGGGCCAACAGCCCCGCCGCCGGCGCCGCAATCACACCCAGCGCCACCATACCCGCCCCACGCAGTATCAACGGCACGGCCTTGACCCCGGCATCCGGCTTGATGAACTTGCCGCGCACATACAAAGGTGAACGCAGGGAAATCAAACGCCAGCCCTTGGACTCCGGGGTCACCGTCAGATCGAGTTGCTCGGTGGCCATGTTGGCTGTGCCGTCGATATAGATGATCGCGTTCTCGGTATCGAAGACAAACAATCGCGTGGTCGCCAGGCCCGTCTTGATGTCGAAGTCGGCCGCCGCGCAGTTGATCTTCACTTCCTTGTCGCCAAAGATCTTGCCGACCACATAGTTACCGACGTTCAGCCCCGCCAATTCCATCAGTTCACGGCTGATTGCGCCGTCGTTGATCAGCATCTTCAGGTTGCCGTTGGCGCCGCCGAGCAACTTCGCCACCGAATTGCCGCGCCCGCTGATATCGGCATCACCGTTGAGCTCACCGAAACTGGTTTTCATCGGCTCGAAGGTGGGGAACAGTTCCTTGAGCTTGAACTTGCGCGCAGTCAGTTTCGCCCGGCCTTCCAGCGGCTCGGTGCGACCGTCGAGGCGGATTTGCGCATTGAGGTTGCCGCCAGCCACGCCGAAGCGCAGCGGTTCGAGGCTGAGTTCGCCGTCGTTGAGTTTCAAATGGGTATAGAGGTCGGTGAACGGCAGTTTCTCGCTGTGGACAATGCGTTTGCCGGTGAACTCGACATCGGCGTCCATCGCGCGCCAGCGATCGGTCTTGAATTCTTCCACCGGCAACACTTTATCGGTCGGCTGCTTGCTCTCGCCGCCCCGGGCCTTTTGCTTGGCGTTGGAGTCGGCGCCAATCAGCGGGGCGAGGTCGGCGAACAGCAATTGATTGGACAGCAACGCACCGCTGAGTTTCGGCCGCGGCTGGCTGGCGACATAAGTCAGGTCGCCGTGGATATCACTGCTGCCGATCTTGCCGTTGAACTGCTCATAGGTGAACGTCGCCCCGGCCACGTCATGCAGTTTGGCGATCAAGTGACCGTCGGTGGAATAGGGTGGTGTGTCGGGCAGGGTCACGCCGGTCAGCGGATACAGGTTACCCAGGCTCGCGCCGGCCAGTTTCAGGCGCAGATCGAGAGCGCCGAGGTTAAGCGGGTCAGTCAGGGTGCCGGCCAGGTCGAGGCTGGTGTCGCCGATCTTTGCCTGCGCCTGCAGCGGGAACGGTTTGCGCGCGTCCTGCAAGGCCAGCAGCCCGCCGATCTTGCCTTGGCCGGTGAGGCTCTGGCCGTGGTACTGGCCTTTGACCTTCAACGCAAACGCATAATCCTGGGGCGCGCCGCCCTTGTCCTGGGCGGTCTTGGCCGCTTTGTCACCGACGATTTCGCTGAATGGAATCGGTTTGCCCAGCGGATCGATCAACACATCGAGGCTGGTCTTGAGGGTCTGATCGTCGAGGGTCACATGGCCCTTGTCGAAACCGATGGCGCCGATGTCGACCACCCAGTTCGACGGCTCGGCATTCGGGTCCTTGGGATCGAACTTGAACACCCAGTTGGCGCGACCGTCCGCCAGCCGCTGCAACTCGGCGTTGGGCTCGGTCAGGTCGATACGCGGAATCACCACGCGCTGCGCGAGCAAGGCCAGCGGCGAGATACGCAACTCGACCCGCTTGAGGGTCACCATCTGCGGTTTTTTCGACCAGTCCGGATTGCCCAGGCTCAGGTCTTCGGCCACCACGTGCGGCCACGGCACCCACGACCGCCAACCGCCCTCATCGGGCTCGCGCTGCCAGATCACCGCGAGGTTGCCATTGATGGCGAACGGTCGGTGCAGTTCTTCCGAGACTTTGGCGTTGAGCGGCGGTTTGATCCGGTTCCAGTCGAAGAACACGATGATCAACACCAGCACAGCCAGTAGCAGCACGAGAATGGTGAGGGTCCAGCTGAAGATTTTTCCAGTGCGCGTCATGCACAAAGCTCCTGATCACGACCGCACGCAAAGACTGCGGCGTACGGCTGAAACGGCGGGCCAAAGCGGCCCTCATGAAATCTACGACTGGCAAACGGGCCGCAGGTTTAATCGAAAGGCCAATTACCGCGCAAAAAGCCGCGCGAAATCTGACCGATCAGTCGAGCAGCGTTACCGCGTCCGCACTTTTGCGAGGCGCGAGTGAGTCGAAAATACCCACTGCGGTGCAAAAGCGTCGCTCTGAAAGGCCCGTTCTAGAGCCTCCCGGCAGAACAATCAATTCTGTTGATTATTACCATTGCGTTTATGAACTTTTATATCGACTTATCGAGAGTAGCATTGCCTCCGTACCCACTTTATCGCCCTCCCAAGGAGCAACCCATCATGAAACGCCAATTACTGTTCAGCCTGACCCTGTCGATGCTAGCCAGCACTGCTTTCGCCCTGCCCGCTGCCGATCAGGCTACCCCGCAAGTGAAATCCAGCCACTCGGTGTTCAGCCAAACCGTTGCGGCTGATGGTTCGGACCGCACGCCACAAGGCCAGACGCTGGCTGAAAACGGTCGCAACCGCCTGGAAGAAAAAGGTCTGGTGCAAGACGGCTCCGATCGCACCCCACAAGGCCAGGCGCTGGCTGAAAACGGCCGTAATCGCCTGGAAGAGAAAGGTCTGGTTCAAGACGGTTCTGATCGCACCCCACAAGGTCAGACCCTGGCTTCCGATGGCAGCGACCGCACCCCACAAGGTCAGACTCTGGCTTCCGATGGCAGCGACCGTACCCCACAAGGTCAAACCTTGGCTGAAGATGGCTTCGACAAAACCCCACTGGGCCAAGCCGTTGCCGAAGGCGGTGGTGACCGCGTGATCGAACGCAACAGCCAATTGAGCTAAGCCCGTGGTGGCCTGGAAAAAAAGCCCGATCAAGCGATTGGGCTTTTGACTTTTCAGTCCCGGTAAAATCCTGCCTGACCTGCCCCTGCGGTTCGACGCCGACAAAGTCGATTTGCTAGAGTGCGACGCTTGTCCTGCCGAAGAACACACCTTGCGA
>NZ_QAIU01000519.1:14926-20899 GCF_003061205.1 Pseudomonas sp. HMWF006 | reverse complement strand
GCTGCCCCGCGCCGAACAGAAACAACAGACCCGCAACGCCCTGATGGACGCTGCCCGCCACCTGATGGAAAGCGGCCGAGGATTCGGCAGCCTGAGCCTGCGCGAAGTGACGAAGACCGCCGGCATTGTACCCACCGGTTTTTATCGGCACTTTGCCGATATGGACGAACTGGGTCTGGTGCTGGTCAGCGAAGTCGGCCAGACCTTCCGCGAAACCATCCGCCTGGTGCGGCACAACGAATTCGTCATGGGCGGCATCATTGATGCGTCGGTGCGGATCTTTCTCGATGTGGTCAGCGCCAATCGCTCGCAATTCCTGTTCCTCGCGCGCGAGCAGTACGGCGGCTCGCTGCCGGTGCGCCAGGCGATCGGGCGTTTGCGCGAAAACATCAGCGCCGACCTCGCCGCCGACCTGACGCTGATGCCCAAGCTGCAGCATCTGGATGCCGCCGGGTTGAGCGTGATCGCCGACCTTATCGTCAAATCGGTGTTCGCCACTTTGCCGGACATCATTGATCCCCCCGCCGAAGCCTTGCCGGAGCATCTGACGCCCCAGGCGAAGATCACCCAGCAACTGCGCTTCATCTTTATCGGGCTCAAGCACTGGCAAGGGCTGGGCAGTACCGAGTAACAACCTCTTCCTTACTGACACTCCTACAAAGGTGCGGCGTCACGGCCTCCATTTGGTGCATGTAAAAACCTTCATGCACCAAAACACCCCAAAACTCCGCAACATCTTGAAACATCCACTACGCTCCGACAGGGATTTCCTACATCCCGTCCGATTGGCAAGGCCCTTGCTCTAGCCTGAGCATTGTCCATAGCTGGAAGTTTTCCGATGCTGGTGATTCACCGCAGAATCGAGTCTCAACCCCTCTGGGCCGCCGAGTTGCACCTGACCTTCGAAGCGCGGAGCAAAAGCCGTTTGCGCTGTTTCAGTGCCGAGGGTGAAGACGTCGGGTTGTTTTTGGAGCGCGGCCAGCCCCCATTGTTTGATGGTGAGTGCCTGCAGGCCGAAGACGGCCGCATTGTCCGCGTCTGCGCCCGCCCCGAGCAATTGCTGCACGTCACCTGCGCCAATGCCTTTGAACTGACCCGCGCCGCATATCACCTGGGCAACCGCCATGTGGCGCTGCAGGTCGGCGATGGCTGGCTGCGCTTGCTCGACGACTATGTGCTCAAGGCCATGCTTGAACAGCTCGGTGCACAGGTCGAAGCGATCGAAGCGCCGTTCCAGCCAGAGCACGGCGCCTACGGTGGCGGCCATCACCATTCGCGGCACGGCGACGAAGATTTCAACTACGCGCCAAAACTCCATCAGTTCGGCGTACGCCTGTGAACCCGGCCTGGGCGCTGCTGCGCCTGGCCAGTCCGCAATTGCCGATTGGCGGCTACAGCTATTCGCAAGGCCTGGAAATGGCGGTGGAAAACGGTCGCGTCAACAACCCGGACAGCGCCCGGCGCTGGATCAGCGATCAGTTGCTGCTCAACCTCGCACGCTTCGAAGCGCCACTGCTGCTGGCCCACTGTGCGGCAGCGGCGGAGCAAAACTGGGATGAATTAAGGCAGCTGTGCGAATCCCACCGCGCCAGCCGCGAGACCCGCGAGTTGCATCTGGAGAGCCGGCAGATGGGCTACTCGTTGCAACAACTGCTCAGCGGCTTGCCGGAACTCGACACCCCCGCTCGCGAATTTCTCGATCAGTGCGCTGAACCGCATCTGGCTCTCGGCTGGGCACTGGCGGCGCGGGCCTGGGGCATCAGTGCGCAAGACGCCCTCGCCGCCTGGCTCTGGAGCTGGCTGGAAAACCAGCTCGCGGTGCTGATGAAAACCCTGCCGCTGGGCCAGCAAGCCGCCCAGCGCCTGACCAGCGAACTGCTGCCGCTGCTGCAACAGGCGCAGCAGGACGCCACCCGAATCCATCCCGAACACATCGGCAGCGCCGCGTTCGGTCTGTCCCTGGCGTGCATGGCCCATGAGCGCCAGTACAGCCGTCTGTTCCGTTCCTAGGAGAAACACCACATGAACGCACAACCTCTGCGAGTCGGCATCGGCGGCCCGGTCGGCTCCGGCAAAACCGCGTTGACCCTGGCCCTGTGCCTGGCCCTGCGCGAGCGCTATAACCTCGCGGTCGTCACCAACGATATCTATACCCGCGAAGACGCGGATTTTCTGGTGCGCAACGAAGCACTGGCACCGGAGCGGATCATCGGCGTGGAAACCGGCGGCTGTCCGCACACGGCGATCCGCGAAGACGCCTCGATCAACCTCGAAGCGGTCGACCAACTGAACCGGCGCTTTCCGGGGCTCGACCTGATTCTGGTGGAGTCCGGTGGCGACAACCTGTCGGCGACGTTCAGTCCGGAACTGTCCGACCTGACCATTTATGTGATCGACGTCTCGGCCGGCGACAAGCTGCCGCGCAAGGGTGGGCCCGGTATCTGCAAGTCGGACCTGCTGGTGATCAACAAGATCGACCTGGCGCCGCTGGTGGGCGCGTCGCTGGAGATGATGGACAGCGACACAAAACGCATGCGCAACGGCAAGCCGTTCGTGTTCAGTAACCAGAAAACCGGTCAGGGTCTGGAAGACATCATCGCCTTCATCGAACGCCAGGGCCTGCTGACCGCTGCCTGATCAATGACCAACAAGGAAGCTTATCCATGACACTTAAACGCATTCTGGGCGCTGTCGCGCTGCTGCTGACGCCGGCGCTGGCCTTCGCCCACCCGGGGCATGGCGACTCTGGCCTGGTTGCCGGCATCAGTCACCCGATTGGCGGCCTCGACCATTTGTTGGCGATGCTGGCTGTCGGTTTGTGGGCCGCGCAGCAGCAGGGCGCCGCGCGCTGGGCGCTGCCGTGCACCTTTGTCGGCACCATGCTGATCGGCGGCATGCTCGGTTTTGAAGGGCTGGAATTGCCAGCGCTGGAAAGCGGGATTGCCGCATCGGTGCTGGCATTGGGTCTGGCCGTGGCCTTGGCGGTGCGGCCGCCGTTGGTCATGGCAGTAGCGGCGACGGCGCTGTTTGCGTTGTTCCATGGCGTGGCGCATGGTCTGGAACTGCCAGACATGAGCAGTCCTTGGACGTATGCGGCGGGTTTCGTTGTGGCGACCGCCGCTTTGCATGCCGTCGGTTATGGCGTGGTTCGCGTGTTGCCGCAGGCAGCGGCGCCGCTGGTGCGGTTGGCGGGTGCGGCTTCGGCGGTGACTGGGGCTTGGTTGCTAGCAGGCTAGTTTTTATTGTCTGAACTGGCCTTTTCGCGAGCAAGCTCGCTCCCACATTGGATTTGTGGCGAACACAAAACCTGTGGGAGCGAGCTTGCTCGCGAAGGCGGCCGATCAGACGCCGCATCGCTGATGTCAGTCTCTCTGCTACCATGTCGCGCAATCGCCCCAGCCGTGACGACGTCCGCCCATGCCCCACGCTTCCCGCTCCAACCTCCTGCCTGAATTGACCGCCCTGTTCAGCGACGTGCACCAGCACTTCGTCAACGTCATCGTGCCGCTCTGGCAAGGTCCGGGCTGGAACGCCGACATGGCGCTGCCTTACGAAGCGCTGGACGCCGCCCACCAACCGCTGCCACCGCAACGCTATCGGGCGATGGCCTGCGCACGGCAGCTGTACCTGTTTTCCAGCCTGATCGGGGTTGTGGATAACGCCGAAGTCCGTGCGGCGGCGCTGTTTCGCTCGTTGCAACGGCACTTTCACGATGCCGAGCATGGCGGCTGGTTCTACAGCGTCGATGCCCAGGGCCAACCGCTGGACCAACGCAAGGATCTCTACACCCACGCCTTCATCCTGTTCGCCTGCGCGCATTACTGGGAAAAATCCCGCGAGCCGCTGGTGGAATCGACGCTGAACGCGGCACTGGAAGTCATCGGCCGCCGCTTTGCCACCGGTGATGGTTTGTACGAAGCCTGCCTGGAACGCGACTGGATCACCCTGCAAACCGGTCCACTGCAAAACCCGCTGATGCACCTGGCCGAAGCGTTCCTCGCCACCCTCGCCGTGCGCGAAGATGCCCAGACGCAGACAGCGTTGCTGGCGTTATGCACAGCCATGCACAAGCAGTTCGTCGATCCGCAATATGGCGTGTTGATGGAGAAGCCGCTCGGGGCTGTGGATAACTGGTATGAGCCGGGGCATCAGTTCGAATGGTATTTCCTGCTCGAATCGTCGCCGTTATTGCGTGGTTCGAAACTGCATGCGGCGCTTGAACGGGCGTTTGCCTTCACCGAGCAATACGGTGTGGTGCAGCCATCCGGCGCAGTACGGGCGATGCTCGATCTGGAAACGGACGGACGCCCGCGAGACTCGACCCAGCGGATCTGGGCGCAAGCAGAATATCTGCGCGCGCTGACCTTGCGTCAGGGCAGTGAAGCGGTGGTGCTGCGCCAGTTACAGGCGTTGCAGCAGCGGTTTCTGCATGCCGGTGGCTGGCATGAGTGCCGGGATGAGTTGGGGGAAGTCAGTCGCAAGGACATGCCATCGACGACCCCTTACCACTTGGCGACTTGCTACGGCGGCCTGGCTGAATATCTTCGCTGACGGATAAATAGCTATCGCGAGCAGGCTCGCTCCCACAGGTGATTGTGCGGCTCACAAATAGTGTGTTCAGCGCAATTCAATGTGGGAGCGAGCCTGCTCCGGGCGGCGATCCGACGAATGGCCGTTATGCGGTCGTTAGGCAATCCACTTCTTGTCCCCGGTAAAGCTGATGGTCAACCACCGCGCCGCATCCGGCTTGCCCAGCTTCGCGGAAATCTCTTCGCGCAACGCATCCAGTTGCCCGACATTGCTCAGCGCATAATCCGCCGGCAACACCACATGAATCTCGATAAACCGCGCCCGCCCGTGCTTCTGCACGTACGACACATAATCGTCGAAACCGTGTTCGGTTTTCGCCGCGTCCATCACCTGGCGCACCTGATCATCCAGCGTGTCTGGGGCAATCCCCAGGACATCTCGCAGGGCCGGGCCAAGAATCTTGAACGCCGGCGGCAACATGGTCAGGGCCAGCACGATCAGGATCAGCGGGTCGACATACACCGCCCACTGCCCATAGCCCTTCGACTTGAGCAGCAGCGCCGCGAGGAAACTGATCAAAAGGCCCACGGACAGCATCGCGTCCACCAGCCAACTGATGTTGTCGAACTGGATCAGGCTGGATTTGAGCTTGCGGTTACGGTGCCGGACGTAGAAAAAGTAGGCGAACTCGACCACGGTAAACACCGCCGCATAAATGATCACCAGTCCTAACTCGATGTCGCGGCCACCGTTGATGATGCCGAACACGCCATTGAGAAACGCATAGATCGCGATCAGCATCAGGAAACTGCCTTCGATCAGCAGCACCATCGGCTCCAGATGCCAGAAACCGAACTGGAAACGGTGGTTGCTTTCCTTGGCGATCAGCTTGGCCGTGATCAGCATCAGGACTTTGATGAAGGTTGCGATCAGCGAGAAAAAACCATCAAACAGGATGGATTGGGAACCTGAAACAAAACCGGTGACGATCCCGGCAATCGCCACAGCCAACATCAGAATGGTCGATTGTTTGAGCAGTGCCTGCTCACCTCGGTTACTCACTTTGACTCCTCGAAAAACCCTGAAAACCGCGGGGTGCGGTTGGGTTGTTGCGAGGGGAGTTTACCTTATCGGGATTTATTGCCTGTGACGGCCCCTTCGCGAGCAAGCTCGCTCCCACATGAGACCGCGATCAAATGTGGGAGCGAGCTTGCTCGCGAATGGCTTCAACGCGGTCTTAGGCCTTATTCCGCTCAATGGCAAAACCCGCCCAGGTCTGGCTCACAGGCATCAGCTCGAGGCTGTTGATGTTGATGTGCGCCGGCGTGTTCATGACCCAGAAGATCGTCTCGGCAATGTCCTGCGGCTGGATCGGCTCGGCGCCAGCGTAGGTCGCGTTGTAGCGCTCCTGGTCACCAGCAAAACGCACCAGCGAGAATTCGC
>NZ_QAIU01000519.1:2492-14916 GCF_003061205.1 Pseudomonas sp. HMWF006 | reverse complement strand
CCCGTGCCCTGCAGGTCGCAACGCAGGTTCAGCGAGAACTGTTTAACGAACGCCTTGGTCGCGCCATACACATGGCTGCCCGGGTACGGATAGTTGCCGGCGATGGAGCCGAGGTTGACGATACCGGCGCCACGGCCATGCGCGATCAGGCGTGGCAGCAGCAGACGTGTGGCGTACATCAGACCTTTGACGTTGGTGTCGACCATGGTGTCCCAGTCATCCAGGTCGCACTTCGGCGCCGGGTCAACACCCAGCGCGAGGCCGGCGTTGTTGATCAGGCCGCGCAGCTTGGCGAACGATGGCGGCAGGTTGGCGATCGCCTCTTCCATCGCCTTGCGATCGCGTACATCGAGCACCAGGCCGTGGACTTCAGTCTGCGTGGACAACTCGGCGCACAGGGCGGTCAGGCGTTCTTCACGACGGCCGGTCAGCACCAGTTTCCAGCCGGCCTCGGCAAAACGGCGGGCACAGGCTTCACCAAAACCGGACGTCGCGCCGGTGATAAACAGGGTGTTGGACATCGTGTTCTCCTTGCTTCGGCCGCCGAGGCGGCCCTTGGAATAGAAAATCAGCAGGCAGCATGCCCGCCCGCGCATGCACGGGCAACACCCACAAGCTGTACAAAAAACAACCAAGCCTGCCAACACCATAGCCACCGTGGCCTGCAGCCATGTGCACGCATGTTATCCACAGTCCCTTCCACAGTTTCCGGGGGCAAGTGCAAACGCGCAAAGCCGCGCCACATAAGGCTTTGCGGGGGAAATAGAAAGTTTTTTGCTTGACCCTGAAGTGGCAGTTGTGCCGGACGTGGCATTTTGCACGACCGACCGGTCACACCAGTGATTGCGCGAGGCCAGCAATTACGGCCCTCAGCGCGGTCTTTCCAGAGTTTAATCACAGACTTATCCACAGGCTTGTTCACATGGAACAGCCTGATAGTCGACGCCCAGAAAAAGGTTGACAACGAAGGCGTCAGCTCCTGCAAAAAAGCCTGATCAAAAAACAGCCACCCCTTTGCAGGCCACGTTTTAAAAGGCTTGCAGCCAGATACACCCACCTTATTCACAGCCAGCTCCACAGCAAACGGGGACAAGTCAAAACTGTGGAAAAACAGCCATTTGCAGCGTCTATATGTCGCGCTTTGGCAGCAGGCGGAATTTGTTTTCCACAATTCGCGAATCCGGCGCAAATCAACTGTAGGAGTGAGCCTGCTCGCGATCGCGGTGTATCAGCCAGCGGTGATGGCGAATGGGAAACCGCGATCGCGAGCAGGCTCACTCCTCCGGGGTTTTGCGGTGGGTTTGAGAGATAAAAAAGCCCCGGGACTTGCGTCGCCGGGGCTGTGCATAACGTGGGAACAATCAGTGCCCGCCCAGATAAGCGTTACGCACCTCCTCATTCACCAGCAGTTCCTTGCCTGTGCCCGTCAGGCGAATCTCGCCGTTGACCATCACATATGCGCGGTCCGACAGCTTCAGCGCATGGTTGGCGTTCTGCTCAACCAGAAAGATGGTCATGCCGGTTTTCGCCAGTTCGCGCAGGGTGGCGAAGATCTGTTTCACCACAATCGGCGCCAGGCCCAGGCTCGGTTCGTCGAGCAGCAACAGCTTCGGCCGACTCATCAGCGCGCGGGCGATGGCGAGCATTTGCTGTTCGCCGCCGGACATGGTCATCGCCCGCTGCGTACGCCGTTCCTCGAGCCGCGGGAACAGTTCGAACATGCGCTGCATGTCTTCCTTGGCGTACTTGTCGCCAATCGGGATGGTGCCCATCAGCAGGTTCTCCTCGACGGTCATGTCGGGGAACACCCGCCGCCCTTCCGGCGACTGCGCAATGCCGTTGGAGGCGATGTAGTGCGAGGACTTGTGGGTAATGTCGACGCCTTGATAGAGGATCTGCCCGCCCGCCGCCCGTGGCTGGCCGAAGATCGACATCAGCAGCGTCGACTTGCCCGCGCCGTTGGAGCCGATGAGGCTGACGGTCTCGCCTTCGTTGATTTCAAGCGACACGCCTTTGAGGGCCTGGATCGGGCCGTAGAACACGTCCAGGTCCTTGAGTTGGAGGATCGGTTGGGTCATGCCACTTCCTCTTCATCGGCGCCGAGATAGGCGGCAATCACTTTCGGATCATTGCGAATCGCTTCAGGGCCACCTTCGGCGATGACCACGCCGTGGTCCAGCACCACGATGTGGTCGGAGATGCTCATGACCATGCCCATGTCGTGTTCGATCAGCACCACGGTCAGATCGTGCTCGTCGCGCAGCAGCCGGATCATCGCGCTCAGCGCTTCGGTTTCCTGAGGGTTGAGGCCGGCGGCCGGTTCGTCGAGGCAGATGATCTGCGGCCGCGTGCACATGGCCCGGGCGATCTCCAGGCGGCGCTGTTGGCCGTAGGACAGTTCACCGGCGAGACGGTTGGCGCAGTCCACCAGATCGACCACTTCCAGCCAGTAGAACGCGCAATCCAGCGCATCGCTTTCGGCCTTGCGGTAGCCCTTGGTGTTGAGGATACCGGCGAGCATGTTGCGGTTGACCCACATGTGCTGGGCCACCAGCAGGTTTTCCAGCACCGACATTTCCTTGAACAGGCGAATGTTCTGGAAGGTCCGCGCCAGTCCCGCACGGTTCACCAGATGCGTACCGCCGAACATCTTGTAGTACAGACGGCTGAGGAACGACTTCGGCGAAACGAAATCGGTCGGTTTGAACGATTCGCCCAGCAACTGGATGACGTTGGTCTGCTTGCCGCGCACGTTGAGTTCGATCTTGCCGCCGGAGGCCTTGTAGAACCCGGTCAGGCAGTTGAACACCGTGGTCTTGCCCGCACCGTTGGGGCCGATCAGGGCGAAGATCGAGTTGCGTTTGACCTTCAGGCTGACATCGCTCAAGGCCTTGATGCCACCGAAATGCATCATCAGTTTTTCCACAGAGAGTACGACTTCACTCATGGCGCAGCCCTCTCATAGTGAATGGCACCTTTGCGTGGAGTGACCCCGGTACGGCTGATGCGGATCAGCCCTCGTGGTCGCCAGATCATCATTAACACCATCAGGATGCCGAACAGCAGCACGCGGTATTCAGCGAAGCCGCGCAGCAGTTCCGGAGCAACCGTGAGCACGAACGCCGCGATCACCACGCCGATGGTCGAGCCCATGCCGCCGAGCACGACGATGGCGAGGATCAGCGCTGATTCGAAGAAGGTGAACGAGGTCGGGTTGACGAAACCCTGGTAAGTGGCGAAGAACACACCAGCGAGGCCGGCCGTCGACGCACCGATGGTGAACGCCGAGAGCTTGACCAGCACGTGGTTGAGGCCCATCGAGCGGCAGGCGATTTCGTCTTCACGCAGGGCTTCCCAGGCGCGGCCCACCGGCATCTTCACCAGCCGATGCTTGATGTACAGCACGGCCAGTACCACGAGGAACAATACCGCGTAGATGAAGTAATACTTCACGTCCGGGTTGTAGGCGATGCCGAAGAACTCATGGAACGGCACCCCGCCATCCTTCGCCCGCTTGCCGAACTCCAGACCGAAGAACGTCGGCAACGGCGCCGGCATACCGTTCGGGCCGCCGGTCAGTGACAACCAGTTGTTGAGGATCAGGCGAATGATTTCACCGAAGCCCAGGGTCACGATCGCCAGATAGTCGCCATGCAGGCGCAACACCGGGAAACCGAGGATGCAACCGGCCAGGCCGGCAGTGACCGCCGCCAGTGGCAGCACGGTCCAGAACCCCAGCCCGAGGTACTGGTAACCGAGTGCCAGACCGTAGGCGCCGATGGCGTAGAACGCCACGTAACCGAGGTCGAGCAGACCGGCCAGGCCGACCACGATGTTCAGCCCCAGCCCCAACAGCACGTAGATCAACCCGAGGATGACCACGCCCAGCAGGTACGAGTTGGAGACAAACGGCACGATGACCGCGAGCACAATCAGCAGCGGGATGATCCAGCGCAGACTGGATTTGTGGTCGGACGGCAATACATGCACGCCCGAACCACTGCTCTCGAACCCGTCGAGAATCTTCAGGCCCTTGGGCGTTTGCAGGAACAGGCTGAGGGCAAAGCGGCCGAGCATGACGATGCCGATGATCCACGCCACACGGGTCGGTTCGAGGTTGAAGCTGTAGCCGTCGAGTACCACGCCGACAATCGGGCCGAACACGATCAGGGCAATCAGGCCGGCCAGAATCGCCTCAACCAGGCTTTTTTTGATATCAATGCTTTTTTGAGTGGTTGAAGACATCGCTTACACCTTCGACACAAGAGGACGGCCCAACAGGCCCTGCGGCCGGAAGACCAGAACAAGTACGAGCAGCGAGAAGCTGAACACGTCTTTGTAGTCGGAGTTGACCAGGCCGGAGAACAGCGACTCGGAGATGCCGAGAATGATCCCGCCGAGCATCGCGCCAGGCAGCGAACCAATACCGCCCAGCACCGCCGCGGTGAACGCCTTGATGCCGATAATGAAGCCGGCATAGAAGTCGAAAGTGCCGTAGTTCATGGTGATCAGCACGCCGGCCAGCGCCGCCATGGCTGCACCGATGATGAACACATAGGAAATGACCCGGTCGGTGTTGATGCCGAGGATCGAGGCCATCTTGCGGTCTTGCTGGGTCGCGCGGCACATGCGGCCGAGCTTGGTGTACTTGATCACGTAGGTCAGCAGACCCATGCCGACGAAGGCGGCCACCAGAATGAAGACTTTGGTGTAGGTCAGTTGCACGAAGCCAGTACCGACTTCAACGCGCCACGCACCGCTCAGCAGGGTCGGCACACCCTGTTGTTTGGCGCCCTGGGCGATCTGTGCATAGTTTTGCAGGATCAGGGAGATACCGATGGCGCTGATCAACGGTGCCAGTCGGGTGGAGTTGCGCAGGGGTTTGTAAGCGACTCGCTCGATGACCCAGCCATACACCGCCGTGATCACGATGGTGAAAATCAGCGTGCCGAGCATCAGCAGCGGGAAGGATTCAATACCGAAGTAAGCCAGCAGAGCCAGACTGATTGCCGCCAGGTAAGCGGAAATCATGTAAACCTCGCCGTGGGCGAAGTTGATCATGCCGATGATGCCGTAGACCATTGTGTAGCCGATGGCGATCAGGCCATAGACCGACCCGAGGGTCAGGCCGTTGACCAGTTGCTGCAGGAAAATACCATCCATAACGCAATCTCACGCAGTGAGAACCTGCACATCGGTGATGTGCGGTTCTTCTAGGAAAAATACAGATTTACGTCGGAGCAATGTCAGAGCGCGAACAGTTCGAACACCACTGGACCTTGTGGGAGCTGGCTTGCCAGCGATAGCGGTAGAACATTCAACACAGTTGTCGACTGTCAGGCCGTCATCGCGGGCAAGCCCGCTCCCACAGGGATTTGCGGAGTTCAAAGGGTCGCGTCAGCCCTTACTTCTGTTTTTCCAGCTGGTGATATTTGCCGTCCTTGTCCCACTGGTAAACCACGTAGTCGGAGACTTTCAGGTCGCCCTTGGAGTCCCAGGTTTTTTCGCCCATCACGGTTTTCACCGGGTTGGCCTTCAGCCACTTGGCAGCGGCTTCGCCGTCGTTTTTCTTCGCGCCGTTGAACGCGGCCGCCAGGGTTTGTACCGAAGCGTAGGCGTACAGGGTGTAGCCCTCAGGTTCGGTACCGGCCTTGCGGAAGGCGTCTACCACGGTCTTGCTGTCTGGCAGCAGGCGTGGGTCGGCGCCAAAGGTCATCAGCACGCCGTCGACGAATTGCGGGCCACCGGCGGTGGTCACCAGTTCGTCGGTCACAATGCCGTCATCGGACATGAACTTGACGTCTTTCAGGCCTTGCTCACGCAGTTGGCGAACCAGCGGACCGGCCTCCGGGTGCAGGCCGCCGAAGTAGACGACATCGGCGCCAGCGCCACGGATCTTGGTGACGATGGTGCTGAAGTCTTTTTCGCCACGGGTCAGGCCTTCGTACAACACAGGCGTCACGCCGCGTTTGACCAGTTGTGCCTTGGTGGCATCCGCCAGGCCTTGGCCGTAGGTGTCTTTGTCGTGCAGCACCACGACTTTCTTGCCCTTGAGCACGTCGACGATGTAGTCGCCGGCCACAATGCCTTGCTGGTCATCACGCCCGCACATACGGAACATCGCGCTGAGGCCACGCTCGGTGACTTGTGGGTTGGTCGAACCCGGGGTGATCGCGATGATCCCGGCTTCGTCGTAGATTTCCGACGCTGGAATGGTCGAAGAGGAGCAGAAGTGACCGACTACACCGGCGACTTTCTGGTTGGTGAGGTCCTTGGCGACCGTCACGGCCTGCTTCGGTTCGCAGGCGTCATCGCCCTTGACCAGAACGATTTTCTCCCCGTTGACGCCGCCCGCCGCGTTGACCGCGTCCGCCGCGGCCTGTGCACCCTTCATGTACTGCTCGCCAAATGCCGCGTTGGCGCCAGTCATTGGACCCGCTACACCGATTTTCACATCAGCTTGAGCAAACGCAGAAACACCCAGCGCAGTAGCGACTGCGAGGGCCAGAAAGCCTTTCTTGTAAAACGTCTGGGACATGAGGTGGTGCTCCAAGGTTTTTTTTAGTTGGCACTGCGACTTCACTTCACTGATTGCTCTGAGCAAGCGCCGTGCCATCGGTTTTTTATTCTTCAAAAAGTCGCTGCTTTCTTGTTATTTCGACTGTTTCGTTCCCATTTTCATTGGGCGTGCAACCGTCTAAACCGCGGAAGGTGAAACCTTTTAAAATCTCAGGCGCAACCCGCTTGCGCCATCATTGCAACCGCGGCACCAAACGACGTGCAACCAGCCTGTAACAGCCCGCGTCACCGAACTGCACACTGCTGGTGCGGGACTGCTACAACCCGCACCATTACAGGCTAGTCGCTGCATCGAAAAGCGCCGCTTCCGGCAACATATTTCAACACTCAGATAACGATGCGCAGGCACTGGCCCGCGTGATACAGCGAGAACCCGGCCTCGTACAGGCAACTGCGCAGGCCCACACCTGCCAGGGGCTGCATCGGTGCAAAAGGAATCGGCAAGGCTTGAGGATTGCCGTGACACAGGTAATCGGCGAACGCCTTGCCAACCACCGTGCCGGTGGTAACGCCACGCCCGTTGTAACCGGTGACGGCCACCAGTCCCGGTGCCGGCTCGAACAGGCGCATCAGGTGATCGGGGGTGAAGGCGATGCGCCCGGTCCAGGTGCACTCCCATTCCACCGGCTTCAGGTTAGGGAAGTAGTGTTGCTGCACACGATCGGCCCAGGCCTTGAGAAACCACGTGGGTTTCTGATTGCCGTTGCCGAGGCTGCCGAGCAACAACCGTCCGTCCTTGTCGCGGCGGATGCTGCTCAACACTTGCCGGGTATCCCACGAGCCCTGCCCGCCCGGAAGAATGGCCTGCGCGGCGTCTTCGGTCAGTGGCACCGACGAGACCTGGTAGTAGTAGCCGGGGAAGAAGTTACGCTTGAGTTCAGTCCAGTCGCCTTCGGTGTAGGCGTTGGAGGCGATCACCACTTGCTCGGCGAGCACCGAACCCTGCCCGGTCTGCACCGACCATTGCGGGCCCTGGCGTTCAAGGCGGGTGACCGGCGAGTGATCGAACATCTGCCCGCCCAACCCTCTCACAGCGTTGGCCAGACCGGTGACATAGGCCATTGGGTTGAGCGTGCCGGCGCGGCGATCGAGCAATGCGGCGGCAATCTTTTGCGTACCGGTGGCCTGTTCACAGGCCTTGCCGGTGAGCAACTCGACCGGCGCACCACGGCGCTTCCATTGCTCTTCGCGACTGCGCAGATCCGCCTCACCCTTGGCGTTGTGCGCCATGTGCAGAGTGCCTTCGCGGCGCAACTGGCAGTCGATGTTGTATTTATCCACCAGGCTGAACACCAGCGCCGGCGCCGCCCCGAGCATGCGGTTGAGCTGACTGCCGACCGCCTCGCCGAAACCGGCTTCGATCTCGTCCGGTGGAATCCACATGCCGGCATTGACCAGCCCGACGTTGCGCCCGGAACCGCCGTGCCCGGCGCGATGCGCTTCCAGCACGCAGACGCTTTTACCTTTTTCCAACAGATGCAGCGCCGCCGACAACCCGGTAAACCCGGCACCGATCACGCAGACATCGACCTTGACCTCGCCGCGCAGCGCGGTGTTATCCGGGCGTTGCGGCGTGAGTTTTTCCCACAGACATTCTTCGCGTAACGGCATTGCCAAGCTCCTGTCGGAGCAGCTGCAAGCTTTAAGCTACAAGCAGCAAGCCGATCTGCTTGTAGCTTGGGGCTTGAGGCTCGCTGCTGCTTAATCGAATGTAATGCCCTGCGCCAGCGGCAATTCCAGCGAATAGTTCACGGTGTTGGTCTGGCGGCGCATGTACGCGCGCCATGCGTCGGAGCCCGACTCACGACCGCCACCGGTTTCCTTCTCGCCACCAAACGCGCCGCCGATTTCCGCGCCGCTCGGGCCGATGTTGACGTTGGCGATGCCGCAGTCACTGCCGACCGCTGACATGAACCGCTCGGCCTCGCGCACGTCGGTGGTGAAAATGCACGACGACAGGCCTTGTGGCACCGCGTTGTTCAGGCGCAGCGCTTCCTCGAAATCGCTGTAGCCGACCACGTAGAGGATCGGCGCAAAGGTTTCGCTGCAGACCACATCGCTCTGCTCCGGCATTTCAACGATGGCCGGCGACACGTAGTAGGCATTGGGGAATTGCTCTTCGAGCTGACGCTTGCCGCCGAATACCCGGCCACCCTCGCTCAGCGCCTGCTCCAGCGCATCCTGCATGTTTTCGAAGCTGTGCTTGTCGATCAGCGGGCCGATCAGATTGCCTTCCAGCGGATGACCGATGCGCACTTTCGAGTACGCAGCTTTAAGGCGAGTGACGATCTCTTCCTTCACCGACTCATGGGCGATCAACCGACGTAATGTGGTGCAACGCTGGCCGGCAGTGCCGACCGCGCTGAACAGAATCGCGCGTACCGCCATCTCGAGATCGGCGCTTGGGCCGAGGATCATTGCGTTGTTGCCGCCGAGCTCCAAAATGCTGCGGGCGAAACGCGCGGCGACTTTCGGCGCCACTTCGCGGCCCATGCGGGTGCTGCCAGTGGCGCTGATCAGCGCGACACGCGGGTCATCGACCAGCGCTTCGCCGGCATCGCGGCCACCGATGATCACTTGGCACAAGTTGGCCGGGGCATCGGTGAAATTCTTCACCACACGATCAAACAGTGCCTGGCAGGCCAGTGCGGTCAGCGGGGTTTTCTCCGACGGCTTCCACACCACCGGGTTGCCGCAGACCAGCGCCAGCGTAGTGTTCCACGCCCACACCGCGACCGGGAAGTTGAACGCACTGATCACGCCGACCACGCCCAGTGGATGCCAGGTTTCACGCATGTGGTGGCCCGGGCGCTCGGAGGCGATGGTCAAGCCGTACAACTGACGGGACAGGCCGACGGCGAAGTCGCAGATGTCGATCATCTCCTGCACTTCACCCAAACCTTCCTGGGTGATCTTGCCCGCTTCCCACGACACCAGCTCGCCGAGATCGGCCTTGTATTCGCGCAACACTTCGCCGAACTGACGCACCAGTTCGCCACGACGCGGGGCCGGAACCTTGCGCCATTGCTCGAACGCATGATCTGCGCGACTGATGTGCTGCTCGACTTCGGCCGGGCCTTCCCAGTTCACCGCAGCGATGCGGCTGCCGTCGATGGGCGAATGCACCGGCACCTTGCCGTTCTGGTACAGGGCCGGGTTCACACCGAGACGATCAAGCAATGCGGCAACCATGGGTCACTCCTCAAGCAAAAAACTGAATGTGTGCGGACGCTTTTTCGCGACCGGGCAGGCCTTTAGTTGTAGCGTCACAATGGCGAGGCAACAAACGACCTTTACGCGAGATATCATTCCGTTTATTCATGCTGCGCTGAGAAAGACAAGAAAAGGACCACCCATGCTGAATAAACGCCACCTGCCGTCGATCACCGCGTTGCAGTGCTTCGAGGCCGTGACCCGGCACTTGAGTTTCACCCGGGCCGCCGAGGAGCTGAACCTGACCCAGAGCGCCGTCAGCAAACAGGTGGCGCAGCTTGAGGAATTGTTGCAGCACTTGTTGTTCCGCCGCGTGCGTCGTCGCTTGCAGATGACCCCGGCCGGGGATTTGTACCTGGTGGAAGTCCGAAAAATCCTCACCCAGGTGGAAATGTCGACGCATTACCTGCGTTCCTACGGCGGCGAGACCGAAGTCCTGCGCGTGTCTACGCCTTCGACCTTCGGCGCCCGCTGGCTGGTGCCGCGCCTCAAAGGCTGGCGCCTGCGCCACCCGTCGATTCACCTCGATCTTTGCAACGAGCAGGAGGCGGATGATTTGCTGCAAGGGCGCAGCGATCTGGCGTTCTACTTCGGCCAGGGTTCACGCCCCGGCACCGAGTGCCTGAAGTTGTTTGGCGAGGAGCTGGTGCCGGTCTGTGCGCCGGGCAGCCTGCCGGACAAACCCTTCACTGACCCGACGCAACTGACCGACCTGGTGCTGCTGCAAAACGCCTCGCGCCCGCAGGCCTGGCACGACTGGTTCGACAGCCAGGGTTACCAGACCGAGCACAGCTACCACGGGCCACGCTTCGAAACCTTTTATATGTGCATCCGCGCCGCCCAGGTCGGTTGCGGTGTGGCGTTGTTGCCACGGTTTCTGGTGGAAGAGGAATTGGCCGACGGCAAACTGGTCATTCCCTGGCAGCATGCAATGCCCAGTTCCGACGCTTATTACCTGGCCTATCCGGAGCACGCGGCGGAAGTGCCGAAGGTGCGCGATTTTGTGAAGTGGATGCTCGAACAGATTGATAGCCCGGATGCCTGACTATCAATCGCCTGACACACCTCCAGTGGCGAGGGCGCTTGCTCCCGCTCGCCCCGGTTGACCTCACGCACAGCAGAAATCGCTGGCAATCCCTGCCGCTGATATGCGCCACTAGCACCATTGTTTGATACCGCGCCGGGCGCGGTGCACCTGGAGACCCCGTTTATGAGCGAGAGTGTGTTTGCCGATCGCATCGTGCAGAACCTGCTCGACACCGACTTCTACAAACTGACGATGATGCAGGCGGTGCTGCACAACTACCCCAACGTCGAAGTCGAATGGGAGTTCCGTTGCCGTAACGCCGAGGATCTGCGCCCGTATCTGGCCGAGATCCGCTTTCAGGTCGAGCGTCTGGCCGAATTGAGCCTGAGCGCCGACCAGTTGAGTTTTCTTGAGCGCATCAGCTTCATCAAACCGGATTTCCTGCGTTTTCTCGGGCTGTTCCGCTTCAACCTGCGCTACCTGCACACCGGCATCGAGAACGGCGAGCTGTTCATCCGCCTGCGCGGGCCGTGGTTGCATGTGATCCTCTACGAAGTGCCGTTGCTGGCCATCGTCAGCGAAGTGCGCAACCGCTATCGCTACCGCGACACGGTGCTCGAGCAGGCCCGCGAGCAGCTTTACCGCAAGTTCGACTGGCTCACCGCGAATGCCTCTGCCGATGAACTGGCGCAATTGCAGGTAGCCGATTTCGGTACCCGTCGACGCTTCTCGTACCGCGTGCAGGAAGAAGTGGTGAACGTGCTCAAGCACGATTTCCCCGGGCGCTTCGTCGGCACCAGCAACGTGCACCTGTCCCGCGAGCTGGACATGAAACCGTTGGGCACCATGGCTCACGAATGGATCATGGCCCACCAGCAACTCGGCCCGCGGCTGATCGACAGCCAGATCGCTGCGCTCGATTGCTGGGTCCGCGAGTACCGTGGCTTGCTGGGGATCGCCCTGACCGACTGCATTACCACCGATGCGTTCCTCGGCGATTTCGACCTGTTCTTCGCCAAGCTGTTTGACGGTTTGCGTCATGACTCCGGCGATCCCGTGGCCTGGGGTGAAAAATGCATCGCGCACTACCACAAGCTCGGCATCGACCCGATGAGCAAGACCCTGGTGTTCTCCGACAGCCTGACCCTGCCCAGGTCGCTGGAAATTTTCCGCGCCCTGCACGGCCGGATCAACGTGAGCTTCGGCATCGGCACCAACCTGACCTGTGACATTCCAGGTGTCGAACCGATGAGCATCGTGCTTAAAATGACCGCCTGCAACGGCCAGCCGGTGGCGAAGATCTCCGACGAGCCAGGCAAGACCCACTGTAAAGACCCGAATTTCGTCGCCTATTTGCGACACGTGTTCCAGGTTCCTGCCGATTCCAGTCTATCTAGCAAGGAGTGAATTCATGCAAGCCGTACAGCGTGAGATTGCTGAACAGCTCAAGGTGCAACCGCCGTTCGCTGACTATCAGGCCCTGCAGGCCGAAGTCGCCCGGCGCATTACCTTTATTCAGGATTGCCTGGTCAATTCCGGGCTCAAGACGCTGGTGCTGGGCATCAGCGGCGGTGTCGACTCGCTGACCGCCGGCCTCCTGGCCCA
>NZ_QAIU01000519.1:0-2482 GCF_003061205.1 Pseudomonas sp. HMWF006 | reverse complement strand
GCCATGCGTGAACTGCGCGAGCGCACTGGCGACGACAGCTACAAGTTCATCGCCGTGCGCCTGCCGTACGAAACCCAGTTCGACGAACACGACGCCCAGGCCTCGGTGGATTTCATCGCCCCGGACGAGCGCCACACCGTCAACATCGGACCAGCGGTGAAGTCGCTGGCCAGTGAAGTTGCGGCGTTCGAAGGCAAGCACGCGGTGTCGGTGGATTTTGTGCTCGGCAACACCAAGGCGCGGATGCGCATGGTCGCCCAGTACACCATCGCCGGCGCGGCCCACGGTCTGGTGATCGGCACCGACCACGCGGCGGAAGCCGTGATGGGTTTCTTCACCAAGTTCGGTGACGGCGCCTGCGACCTGGCCCCGCTCAGCGGCCTGGTGAAAAACCAGGTCCGGGCGATTGCCCGCAGCTTCGGTGCGCCGGAGTCGTTGGTGGAGAAAGTGCCGACCGCGGACCTGGAAGACCTGTCGCCGGGCAAACCGGACGAAGCCTCCCACGGTGTGACCTATGCCGAGATCGACGCCTTCCTGCATGGCGAGCCGGTGCGTCAGGAAGCGTTCGACATCATCGTCAACACCTACAACAAGACCCATCACAAGCGCGTCATGCCGTTCGCACCCTGATCGGTGATGGAATGAAAAAGCCCGCTGAGGCGTGATCCTCAGCGGGCTTTTCTTTGGCCAGAACATCGCTTGAGGCGGATGGCCTCTTCGCAGGCAAGCCCGCTCTCACAGGATTTCAGGTGTACACAAAAGTTGTGGCAGACATAGAACCTGTGGGAGCGGGCTTGCCCGCGATGAACGATGACACGGTGGCCCGGCTTACTTGACCGTAATGGTGCCTTTCATCATCGAGATGTGGCCCGGGAACGAGCAGAAGAAGCCGTATTTTTCAGCGGCATTCAGTTTCGACACGTCGAAAGTCAACGAGTCGGTTTCCTTGGCACCGATGATCTTGGTGTGAGCGATGACGCGCGCGTCGCCGTCTTTCAGGTAGTTCTTGTCGATGCCGGCGGCCAGGCCGTCAGTAGCAATCGGCTGCATGTCCGCTTCTTTGCTGATCACCAGGTTATGGCCCATGACGTTCTTCGGCAGGCTGCCGGAGTGGGTCAGTTCGACGGTGAAAGTCTTGCAGCTCTTGTCGATCACGATTTCCTTGGTGTTGAAGGACATCTGATCGGTGGAGTCAACGGTGGTTTTGCACTCGGCAGCCATCAATTGGCTGCTGGCCAGCGCCAGCAGGGATACCGCAACAACTTTGGAAAACATGGTGAATCTCCAAGGCAGGGTTAACAAAACACGAATGGTGGAAAGACTGCCTGAAATCTTCGCAAGTTCCTATGACTTGAGTCAAAAATTGTATACAACTTTCAGGCTATGACACTCATCGAAACAATCTACCGGCCAGATGCAACGGACGCCCCTATGATCGGCCCATCTACTGAGACGGAGTGCCTGTCATGTTCTTTAACGGTCTGTTGTGCAGTTTGCTTGCCGCCTATGCCTGCGGCGCCAGCGGTACATTTGAATCACCGGAGCGAGAAGTCTAGCCCTTGGATCAGGGCGTGCCAGCCGTTACCCTGTGACGGATTGACCCAGGAGGAAGGCATGTCTCTCACATCCGTTTGTGTATTTTGCGGTGCCAACGCCGGTACCGATCCGGCTTACACTGAAGCCGCCAAAGCCCTTGGCCGCGCGCTGGCCGAGCGCCAGTTGACCCTGGTCTACGGCGGTGGTGCCGTGGGCTTGATGGGGCTGGTCGCCGATGCCGCACTGGCCGCCGGTGGTGAAGTGATCGGGATCATTCCGCAGAGCCTGATGGACAAGGAGATCGGCCACAAAAGCCTGACACGCCTGGAAGTGGTCGACGGCATGCACGCGCGCAAGGCGCGCATGGCTGAACTCAGCGATGCATTCATCGCCCTGCCCGGCGGCCTCGGCACGCTGGAGGAGCTGTTCGAAGTCTGGACCTGGGGCCAGCTCGGCTACCACGGCAAGCCGCTGGGGCTGCTGGAAGTGAACGGTTTTTACAGCAGGCTCACCGCTTTTCTTGACCATATCGTCGGCGAAGGCTTCGTTCGTGCGCCACACCGTGACATGCTGCAAGTGAGCGAATCGCCAGACACCCTGCTCGACACCCTCGATCAGTGGAAGCCGACCGTCACGCCCAAGTGGGTCGACCAAAAACCCGGCTAACCGCCGGACACCGATACAGGGCAGAATACGCGCCGCTCAACCTCACCTTCGACCCCAGAGGATCGCCCATGGCCAAACCCAATTACTCCTTCGCCAAACGTCAACGAGACCTGGCAAAGGAACAGAAGAAAGAGGAAAAGCTTCAGCGCAAGAAACAAATGGCTGAAGAAGCGGCACTGAACCCTGACGGTGAAGTGGCGACTGATGACGATGATGATGTTGAAGCACCGAAAGATCAGGCGCCCGACGCCTGAGCTGATTGCTGATTCGCTCCCTGAGG
>NZ_QAIU01000518.1:0-10230 GCF_003061205.1 Pseudomonas sp. HMWF006 | reverse complement strand
ACGCGAGTCAGAGCAGCGGTCAGAGTGGTTTTACCGTGGTCAACGTGACCGATGGTGCCAACGTTGACGTGCGGTAGGGAACGATCAAATTTTTCTTTAGCCACGACAATTAACTCCTAGCCTAAAGGGGCTGAATCAGCCTTGTTTTTTGGTTACGGATTCGACGATGTGCGACGGAGCCGTATCGTATTTTTTGAATTCCATAGAGTAGCTTGCGCGACCCTGAGACATGGAACGAACGTCGGTCGCATAACCGAACATCTCACCCAGCGGAACCTCGGCACGGATAACCTTGCCGGACACTGTGTCTTCCATACCCTGGATCATGCCGCGACGACGGTTAAGGTCGCCCATCACATCACCCATATAGTCTTCAGGCGTAACAACCTCTACCGCCATGATCGGCTCAAGCAACTCACCACCGCCCTTCTGGGCCAGTTGCTTGGTCGCCATGGAAGCAGCCACCTTAAACGCCATCTCGTTGGAGTCGACGTCGTGGTAAGAACCATCGAACACGGTAGCCTTCAGGCCGATCAGCGGATAGCCGGCAACAACGCCGTTCTTCATCTGCTCTTCGATACCCTTCTGGATAGCCGGGATGTATTCCTTAGGAACCACACCACCTACTACTTCGTTCACGAATTGCAGACCTTCCTGACCTTCGTCAGCAGGAGCAAAACGGATCCAGCAGTGACCGAACTGACCACGACCGCCGGATTGACGAACGAACTTGCCTTCGATTTCACAGTTCTTCGTGATGCGCTCACGATACGAAACCTGAGGCTTGCCGATGTTGGCTTCGACGTTGAACTCACGGCGCATCCGGTCAACCAGGATGTCCAGGTGCAGCTCGCCCATGCCGGAGATGATCGTTTGACCAGTCTCTTCATCAGTCTTAACGCGGAAAGACGGGTCTTCCTGAGCAAGTTTGCCCAGAGCGATACCCATTTTTTCCTGGTCATCCTTGGTCTTAGGCTCTACGGCAACCGAAATAACCGGCTCCGGGAAGTCCATGCGAACCAGGATGATTGGCTTGTCAGCGTTGCAGAGGGTTTCACCAGTGGTGACGTCCTTCATGCCGATCAGGGCCGCGATGTCGCCAGCGCGTACTTCCTTGATCTCTTCACGGGCGTTTGCGTGCATTTGCACCATACGACCCACGCGCTCTTTCTTGCCTTTAACCGAGTTGATTACGCCGTCGCCGGAGTTCAACACGCCCGAGTAAACACGGACGAAGGTCAAGGTACCCACGAATGGGTCGGTAGCGATTTTGAACGCCAGAGCAGCAAACGGCTCGTCATCACTTGCGTGACGCTCCATTTCCTCTTCCTCGTTATCAGGGTTGGAACCCTTGATAGCAGGAATATCGGTAGGAGCAGGCAGGAAGTCGATAACGGCGTCGAGAACCAGGGGAACGCCCTTGTTCTTGAACGAAGAACCGCAAACAGCCAGAACGATTTCGCCGGCGATAGTACGCTGACGCAAAGCAGCTTTGATCTCTTCGATCGACAGCTCTTCGCCTTCCAGGTACTTGTTCATCAGCTCTTCGTTGGCTTCGGCAGCAGCTTCAACCATGTTGTTGCGCCACTCTTCAGCCAGCTCTTGCAGCTCGGCAGGAATGTCCTTGCGAACAGGGACCATACCCTTGTCGGAGTCATTCCAGTAGACAGCTTGCATGTTGATCAGATCGATCTGACCCTGGAAGTTGTCTTCGGAGCCGATTGCCAACTGGATTGGCACCGGAGTGTGACCCAGACGCTGCTTGATCTGACCGATCACGCGCAGGAAGTTAGCGCCAGCACGGTCCATCTTGTTTACGTAAACAAGACGTGGAACGCCGTACTTGTTGGCCTGACGCCATACGGTTTCCGACTGAGGCTCAACACCCGAAGTACCGCAGAACACAACGACAGCGCCGTCGAGTACGCGCAGGGAACGCTCTACTTCAATAGTGAAGTCTACGTGGCCCGGGGTATCGATTACGTTGAAGCGATGCTCGTGCGGGTACTGCTTCTCGGAACCTTTCCAGAAGGCGGTAATAGCAGCAGAAGTAATGGTAATACCACGCTCCTGCTCCTGAACCATCCAGTCTGTGGTCGCGGCGCCGTCATGCACCTCGCCCATTTTGTGACTTTTGCCGGTGTAAAACAGAACGCGCTCGGTGGTGGTGGTTTTACCAGCATCCACGTGAGCGACGATACCGATGTTACGGTAGCGGCTAATCGGAGTAGTACGAGCCATAAAGCCCTCGCAAAATTAGTGAAGCTAAAATTAGAAGCGGTAGTGCGAGAAAGCTTTGTTAGCTTCGGCCATACGGTGCACGTCTTCACGCTTCTTAACAGCAGCACCTTTACCTTCAGCAGCATCCAGCAGCTCGCCAGCCAAGCGCAGAGCCATAGACTTCTCGCCGCGCTTACGGGCGAAGTCTACCAACCAGCGCATTGCCAGAGCGTTACGACGGGAAGGACGAACCTCGACCGGAACCTGGTAAGTAGCACCACCAACGCGGCGCGACTTCACTTCGACCAGCGGAGCGATGGCGTCGAGTGCTTTTTCGAAGAGTTCCAGGGGATCGGTGCCGGCCTTACGAGCCGCAACGGTTTCCAGGGCACCATAAACGATACGCTCGGCAACGGCTTTCTTGCCGCTTTCCATAACGTGGTTCATGAATTTGGCGAGGATCTGGCTTCCGTATTTCGGATCGTCCAGAATCTCACGCTTTGCTGCTACGCGACGTCTTGGCATGATAAGCCCTCAAGCGGTCTTCAGGTTAGCTCGGGACAGATCCGATGGATGCGTGCCCGACCTTACTCTTATCGACTCAATAAAATAAAAATCTGCAAAACGACCGATTACTTCGGACGCTTGGTACCGTACTTCGAACGACCCTGGTTACGGCCTTTAACGCCGGAAGTATCCAAGGAGCCGCGAACGGTGTGGTAACGAACACCTGGCAAGTCTTTTACACGACCGCCGCGGATCAGTACCACGCTGTGCTCTTGCAGGTTGTGGCCTTCACCACCGATGTACGAGGAAACCTCGAAACCGTTGGTCAGACGCACACGGCATACTTTACGCAGTGCCGAGTTAGGTTTTTTCGGCGTAGTGGTGTACACACGGGTGCACACGCCACGACGTTGCGGGCAGTTCTGCAGCGCAGGTACGTCGGATTTCTCGACGATACGCTTACGCGGCTGACGTACCAGCTGGTTGATAGTTGCCATCTACTAGCTCCACTGTTGTCTTGCGACGCTATTGTCTTGCAAGAAAAGCAAAATGGCAGGAACGAATTCCCGCCAAATTTAGGGGATCAAGAGTCTAAAGAGGATCTTGCCCCCAGTCAAGGCAAGGCCCCGACCTCCCCGCCCGTCGAACCTTGACAATTTGTCTCGATTCGACGAACGGAGCGATCAGGGCCTCAGCTCATTTATCGCAGAACTCAGTTACCGCTCGAGTTCAGCGCTTCGGTCAGTGCAGCTTCCACTTCACTGGCGCTTACGCGCAACGGTTTGTCAGCATCACGGCGGCGTTTGCGCTCGCTGTGATAAGCCAGACCGGTACCGGCCGGGATCAGACGACCCACGACCACGTTTTCTTTCAGGCCGCGCAGATAATCGCGCTTGCCGGTGACTGCCGCTTCGGTCAGTACGCGGGTGGTTTCCTGGAAGGAAGCCGCGGAGATGAACGATTCGGTCGACAACGACGCCTTGGTAATACCCAGCAGAACGCGAGTGAACTTGGAGACAAACTTGTCTTCCGCGTTCAGACGCTCGTTCTCTACCAGTACGTGAGTCAGTTCCATCTGGTCGCCCTTGATGAAGCTGGAATCGCCGGACTCGGAGATCTCAACTTTACGCAGCATCTGACGCAGAATGGTCTCGATGTGCTTGTCGTTGATCTTCACGCCTTGCAGACGATAAACGTCCTGGATCTCGTTAACGATGTACTTGGCCAGCGCGCTCACACCCAGCAGACGCAGGATGTCGTGCGGATCGCTCGGACCGTCGGAGATAACTTCGCCGCGGTTTACCTGTTCGCCTTCGAACACGTTCAGGTGACGCCACTTCGGAATCAGCTCTTCATACGGATCGCTACCGTCGTTCGGGGTGATAACCAGACGGCGCTTGCCTTTGGTCTCTTTACCGAACGCGATGGTGCCGCTGACTTCAGCCAGAATCGACGCTTCTTTCGGACGACGAGCTTCGAACAGGTCGGCAACACGCGGCAGACCACCGGTGATGTCACGGGTCTTCGAAGTTTCTTGCGGGATACGCGCGATAACATCACCGATCGCAATCTTCGCACCGTCAGCCACACCGACCAGGGCGTTGGCTGGCAGGAAGTACTGAGCGATAACGTCAGTGCCTGGCAGCAACAGATCCTTGCCGTTGTCGTCGACCATCTTCACTGCTGGACGGATTTCTTTGCCCGCAGCTGGACGATCTTTCGCGTCGAGTACTTCAATGTTGGTCATACCGGTCAATTCGTCAGTCTGACGCTTGATCGTGATGCCTTCTTCCATGCCCACGTAGGTCACGGTACCTTTCATTTCGGTAACGATCGGGTGAGTGTGCGGATCCCACTTGGCCACGATTGCGCCAGCGTCGACCTTGTCACCTTCTTTAACCGAAATCACGGCACCGTACGGCAGCTTGTAACGCTCGCGCTCACGACCGAAGTCATCAGCGATTGCCAGCTCACCGGAACGGGACACAGCAACCAGGTGGCCATCCACACGCTCAACGTGTTTCAGGTTGTGCAGACGGACAGTACCGCCATTCTTCACCTGAACGCTGTCGGCTGCGGAAGTACGGCTTGCCGCACCACCGATGTGGAACGTACGCATCGTCAGCTGGGTACCCGGCTCACCGATGGACTGGGCAGCGATAACGCCGACCGCTTCACCGATGTTCACCTGGTGACCGCGAGCCAGATCACGGCCGTAGCACTTGGCGCAAATGCCATAGCGGGTTTCGCAGCTGATCGGCGAACGCACGATCACTTCGTCGATGCTGTTCAGCTCGATGAATTCAACCCACTTCTCGTCTACCAGAGTACCGGCAGGAACGATTACGTCCTCGGTGCCTGGCTTGAATACGTCACGGGCAATAACACGACCCAATACGCGCTCACCCAACGGCTCTACAACGTCACCGCCTTCAATGTGCGGAGTCATCAGCAGACCGTGTTCGGTGCCGCAATCGATCTCGGTTACAACCAGATCCTGCGCCACGTCTACCAGACGACGAGTCAGGTAACCGGAGTTCGCAGTTTTCAACGCGGTATCCGCCAGACCTTTACGAGCACCGTGAGTCGAGATGAAGTACTGGAGTACGCTCAGACCTTCACGGAAGTTCGCAGTAATCGGCGTTTCAATGATGGAACCGTCCGGCTTGGCCATCAGACCACGCATACCGGCCAGCTGACGAATCTGTGCTGCGGAACCCCGCGCACCCGAGTCGGCCATCATGTACATCGAGTTGAAAGACTCTTGGTCGACTTCGTCGCCGTGACGGTCGATGACTTTCTCTTTCGAGAGGTTGGCCATCATCGCCTTGGAAACTTCATCGTTCGCCTTCGACCAAAGGTCGATCACTTTGTTGTACTTCTCGCCCTGGGTTACCAGGCCGGAGGCGTACTGGCTCTCGATCTCTTTCACTTCGTCGGTGGCTGCACCGATGATGCGGGCTTTTTCGTCCGGGATAACGAAGTCGTTAACACCGATGGAAACGCCGGAGATGGTCGAGTAAGCGAAACCGGTGTACATCAACTGGTCAGCGAAGATCACGGTCTCTTTCAAACCAACCACGCGGTAGCACTGGTTGATCAGCTTGGAGATCGCCTTTTTCTTCATTGGCAGGTTGACGACGTCGTACGACAGACCTTTTGGCACAACCTGGAACAGCAGCGCACGGCCGACAGTGGTGTCGACGATACGGGTGCCGCTTACGCTGTTGCCGTCACGGTCGTTGACGGTTTCGTTGATACGAACCTTAACCTTGGCGTGCAGTGCGGCTTCGCCGGCACGGAACACACGGTCAACTTCCTGCAGATCCGCAAATACACGACCTTCGCCCTTGGCGTTGATCGCTTCACGAGTCATGTAGTACAGACCCAATACAACGTCCTGCGACGGAACGATGATTGGCTCACCGTTGGCTGGCGACAGAATGTTGTTGGTCGACATCATCAACGCACGCGCTTCGAGCTGGGCTTCCAGCGTCAGCGGTACGTGCACGGCCATTTGGTCGCCGTCGAAGTCGGCGTTGTACGCGGCGCAGACCAGAGGGTGCAGCTGGATAGCCTTACCTTCGATCAGTACCGGTTCAAACGCCTGGATACCCAGACGGTGAAGGGTCGGTGCACGGTTGAGAAGAACCGGGTGTTCGCGAATCACTTCAGCGAGAACGTCCCAAACCTCTGGCAGTTCGCGCTCGACCATTTTCTTGGCCGCTTTGATGGTGGTCGCGAGACCACGCATTTCCAGCTTGCCGAAAATGAACGGTTTGAACAGCTCGAGAGCCATCTTCTTCGGCAGACCGCACTGATGCAGACGCAGGGTCGGGCCTACGGTAATTACCGAACGACCGGAGTAGTCAACACGCTTACCGAGCAAGTTCTGACGGAAACGACCTTGCTTACCCTTGATCATGTCAGCCAGGGATTTCAGAGGACGCTTGTTCGAACCGGTGATAGCGCGGCCACGACGACCGTTGTCGAGCAGTGCATCGACCGCTTCCTGCAACATACGCTTTTCGTTGCGCACGATGATGTCCGGAGCGGACAGATCCAGCAGGCGCTTCAAACGGTTGTTACGGTTGATCACTCGACGATACAGATCGTTGAGGTCGGAAGTCGCGAAGCGACCGCCATCCAGCGGGACCAGTGGACGCAGATCTGGCGGCAGAACCGGCAGAACGGTCAGCACCATCCACTCTGGCAGGTTGCCGGAACCCTGGAAGGCTTCCATCAACTTCAGACGCTTGGACAGCTTCTTGATCTTGGTTTCGGAGTTGGTTTGCGGAATTTCTTCACGCAGACGGCCAATCTCGTGTTCCAGGTCGATAGCGTGCAGCAGTTCACGGACAGCTTCTGCACCCATGCGGGCGTCGAAGTCGTCACCGAACTCTTCCAGCGCTTCGAAGTACTGCTCGTCGTTCAGCAGCTGACCTTTTTCAAGGGTGGTCATGCCTGGATCGATAACGACATAGCTCTCGAAGTAGAGAACGCGTTCGATATCACGCAGGGTCATGTCCATCAGCAGGCCGATACGCGACGGCAGCGATTTCAGGAACCAGATGTGGGCTACCGGCGAAGCCAGTTCGATGTGCGCCATGCGCTCACGACGAACCTTGGCCAGTGCAACTTCAACGCCGCACTTCTCGCAGATCACACCACGGTGCTTCAAGCGCTTGTACTTACCGCACAGGCACTCGTAATCCTTTACCGGGCCAAAGATCTTGGCGCAGAACAGACCGTCACGCTCAGGTTTGAACGTACGGTAGTTGATGGTTTCCGGCTTTTTAACTTCACCGAACGACCACGAGCGGATCATCTCAGGCGAGGCCAATCCGATACGGATGGCGTCGAACTCTTCGACTTGACCCTGGTTTTTCAGCAAATTCAGTAGGTCTTTCAAGGCCTTTCCTCCTGGCGGAGCAGAGAGCGGGCAATCCTGCCCCGCTCTCGATTCGCGTCACGTGTTATTCGGTTTCCAGATCGATATCGATGCCGAGGGAACGAATTTCCTTGATCAACACGTTGAAGGACTCGGGCATGCCCGGCTCCATACGGTGATCGCCATCCACGATGTTTTTGTACATCTTGGTACGGCCGTTCACATCGTCCGACTTCACTGTGAGCATTTCTTGCAGAGTGTAAGCAGCACCGTATGCTTCCAGTGCCCAGACCTCCATCTCCCCGAAACGCTGACCACCGAACTGCGCCTTACCACCCAGCGGCTGCTGGGTAACCAGGCTGTACGAACCGGTAGAACGCGCGTGCATCTTGTCGTCTACCAAGTGGTTCAGCTTCAGCATGTACATGTAGCCAACGGTAACTGGACGCTCAAACTTGTTGCCGGTACGGCCGTCAGTCAGCTGCATCTGGCCGCTTTCCGGCAGGTCTGCCAGTTTCAGCATGGCCTTGATTTCGCTTTCCTTGGCGCCGTCGAACACTGGGGTGGCCATTGGAACACCGCCACGCAGGTTCTTCGCCAGATCCAGGATTTCCTGATCGGAGAAGCTGTCCAGATCTTCGTTACGACCGCCGATCTGGTTGTAGATCTCGTCCAGGAAGGTACGCAGCTCAGCGACTTTACGCTGCTCTTCGACCATCCGGTTGATCTTCTCGCCCAGACCTTTGGCTGCGAGGCCCAGGTGGGTTTCAAGGATCTGACCAACGTTCATACGCGAAGGTACGCCCAGCGGGTTGAGGACGACGTCGACCGGGGTGCCATTGGCATCGTGCGGCATGTCTTCAACCGGCATGATCACGGAGACCACACCTTTGTTACCGTGACGACCGGCCATCTTGTCGCCCGGCTGGATGCGACGACGGATTGCCAGGTAAACCTTGACGATTTTCAGCACGCCTGGAGCCAGGTCATCGCCCTGCTGCAGTTTGCGCTTCTTGTCTTCGAACTTGTCGTCGAGCAGACGGCGGCGATCAACGATGTAGGCCTGAGCCTTCTCGAGCTGCTCGTTCAGAGCATCTTCAGCCATGCGCAGTTTGAACCACTGACCATGCTCAAGACCGTCGAGTACTTCGTCGGTGATGTCCTGACCCTTCTTCAGACCGGCGCCGCCTTCAGCCTTGTGGCCTACCAGAGCGGAGCGCAGACGTTCGAAGGTCGCGCCTTCAACGATACGGAACTCTTCGTTCAGATCCTTGCGGATCTCGTCCAGCTGGGACTTCTCGATCGACAGTGCACGAGCATCACGCTCAACGCCGTCACGGGTGAAGACCTGTACGTCGATGACAGTACCTTTGGTGCCGGTAGGCACGCGCAGGGAGGTGTCTTTAACGTCGCTGGCTTTTTCACCGAAGATCGCACGCAGCAGTTTTTCTTCCGGAGTCAGCTGGGTCTCGCCTTTCGGAGTGACCTTGCCCACCAGGATGTCGCCTGCGCCTACTTCAGCACCTACGTAAACGATACCGGCTTCGTCCAGCTTGTTCAGTGCAGCTTCACCCACGTTCGGGATGTCCGCAGTGATTTCCTCTGGGCCAAGCTTGGTGTCACGGGCCACACAGGTCAGTTCCTGAATGTGGATCGTGGTGAAACGGTCTTCCTGAACAACACGCTCGGACAGGCAGATGGAGTCTTCGAAGTTGAAGCCGTTCCATGCCATGAACGCGATGCGCATGTTCTGACCCAGCGCCAGTTCACCCATGTCGGTGGACGGGCCGTCGGCCATGATGTCGCTACGCTGAACGCGATCACCCTTGCTCACCAGCGGACGCTGGTTGATGCAGGTGTTCTGGTTCGAGCGGGTGTATTTGGTCAGGTTGTAGATGTCGACACCCGCTTCACCGGTTTCGACTTCATCATCAGCAACACGAACCACGATACGGCTGGCGTCGACGGAATCGATCACGCCGCCACGACGAGCCACGACGCAAACGCCGGAGTCACGGGCTACGTTACGCTCCATGCCGGTACCTACCAGCGGCTTGTCAGCGCGCAGGGTTGGTACAGCTTGACGCTGCATGTTCGAACCCATCAACGCACGGTTGGCGTCGTCGTGCTCGAGGAACGGAATCAGCGACGCTGCGACCGAAACTACCTGCTTCGGCGAAACGTCCATCAAAGTGACGTCTTCCGGCGCCTTGACGGTGAATTCGTTCAGGTGACGTACGGCTACCAGTTCGTCGATCAGGACTTTCTGGTCGTTCATGGTCGCCGAAGCCTGCGCGATCACGTGATCGGCTTCTTCAATGGCGGACAGGAACACGATCTCGTCGGTGACCACACCCTCTTTCACCACGCGGTACGGGCTTTCCAGGAAGCCGTACTGGTTGGTGCGAGCGTAAGCCGCCAGGGAGTTGATCAGACCGATGTTCGGACCTTCCGGCGTTTCGATCGGGCATACACGGCCGTAGTGAGTCGGGTGTACGTCACGAACTTCAAAGCCTGCGCGCTCACGAGTCAGACCACCAGGGCCGAGTGCAGAAACACGACGCTTGTGGGTGATCTCGGACAGCGGGTTGTTCTGGTCCATGAACTGAGAC
>NZ_QAIU01000517.1:0-1955 GCF_003061205.1 Pseudomonas sp. HMWF006 | reverse complement strand
CGCAGCGATGGCGTAAGGCACGGCGGCGCCCATCGAGGCCAGGCCGCCGGACAGCGAGCACTGCATGCCGCGACGGATTTTCAGGTCGCGGGCGTACCAGTTGGCGCAAGAGCCGGAATCGCTGGTGATGATCGCCTGCTCCGGCAAACGTGGCGACAGCTCATACACCACCCGCTGCGGATTGATCGGATCGGCTTTGGCCATGGCGCGTCTTTCCAGGGTTTTCTCCCAACTGCCGCGCCAGCCCTCGATCTTCTTGCGCCATTTATTTGAGGTCTTCTGTTCAAGCAGCGGCAACAACGCCGCCAGGGTTTCCGCCGAATCCCCGAGCAGATTGACCTCCATCGGGTAGCGCAGGCTGAGCATGTCGGGCTGCAAGTCGATCTGCACGCCGCGCGCCTGACCTTCCTTGGGCAAAAATTCCGAGTACGGGAAACCCGAACCGATCATCAGCAAGGTGTCGCACTCGCTCATCATTTTGTAGCTCGGCTCGGTACCGAGCAGGCCGATGCTGCCGGTGACCCAAGGCAAATCGTCCGGCAACGCGGCTTTGCCCAGCAGTGCCTTGGCAACCCCGGCACCGAGTTTTTCGGCCACGGCGATGACCTCATCGGTCGCCTGCAACGCGCCGGCGCCGACCAGAATTGCGACCTTGTCCCCGGCGTTCAACACCTCGGCGGCACGCTGCAAGTCAGCCTCGTAAGGCAAGACTTTCGGCTTGCTGTAGCCGACACCGGAATGCGCGGTGCCGTGTGCGCGGGCCGGTGCTTCGTATTCGAGTTGCTGCAAATCGTTGGGCAGGATGATCGCCGTCACACGGCGTTCGCCCACTGCCGTGCGCACCGCCCGGTCGAGCAAATGCCGCACTTGCGAAGGCGCCGATGCCTGCTGCACAAATGCCCCGGCGACGTCCTTGAACATCGACACCAGGTCGAGTTCCTGTTGGTAGTGACTGCCAAGCGCCGTGCGCGCCTGCTGACCGACGATTGCCAGCACGGGCATATGGTCCATGCGCGCGTCATACAATCCGGTGATCAGGTGCGAGGCACCCGGACCGGAAGTGGCGATGCACACACCCAGCTCACCCGTGAACTTGGCATGGGCCGAGGCCATGAACGCGGCCATTTCTTCATGCCGCGCCTGCACGAATTCGATTTTCCCCTTGGCCCGGGCAAGCGCGCCGAACACGCCGTTGATGCCGTCCCCCGGATAACCAAAAATCCGCGTGACGCCCCATTGGCTGAGCCGCTCAACCAGAAAATCTCCCACTGTCATCGACATCTCGATCCTCGCCTTTCTTCGGTGCATAAGCCTGTTCCGGCAGAACATTGGCCGGAAGGTGTAAAGGTCTGGACAGTGTTGTCGGCGGCGAAGTTTCGATGGATTTGCCAGTGATCCGGCCCGGGCGAGCAGTGCCACCCAGGATTTTTCGGGGCCAGGGTAAGCTGCCTGATCGGTGGCGAGGCCATTCCCGAGCAGGTTCGCGAAGACGCCGGAAGCGCCATCACAGCACCAAGAAAGCCTGCACGACTGGCCGCTGATGAAGGGCCGCTAAAGAAACTCGCTCAAGGACACGAATTCAGTCAAAGTGCCGCTCGCCCATAAAACGCATCAAGGAAGAAAGCAACCATGAAAACAGCGCTCGGCGCCCTGCTACTGACCTGCCTGATCCCCCACGCACTCGCTGACGATCATCCTGTCGGCTTTCAGTCCGCCACGCTGACGGACCCGCGTCATCAGCGTTCACTGGAGATGGTTGTCTGGTATCCCGCCGCGGCCACTACTGCGGCCACCCGATTGTTCGGCGACAACCCGGTATTCGTCGGCGCCCCGGCCGTGCCCGATGCGCCACCGGCCGGCGGCAAGCATCCCTTGGTGGTGCTCTCCCACGGCTACGGCGGCAACTGGATCAACCAGACCTGGCTGGCCAGCGCACTCGCCCATCAGGGTTACAT
>NZ_QAIU01000516.1:0-3825 GCF_003061205.1 Pseudomonas sp. HMWF006 | reverse complement strand
GAAATCGATTGCGCGGTCAGCGTGCCATCCGCGCCCTGGGTCACGAAGGTGACAATCTTCACCCCGACCTTGAGCAAACTGCGATCCCCCGGCGTCAGATTGACGATCGGCACATCCTCCGGCACCAGGATCTTCTGCTGCCCGCCCTTGTAACTGACGGTCAGCACCCGCCCATTACTCACCACCAGATCACCGACGCTGCCATTGGTCATGCTGCTGCCCCTGGCCAGGTCGAACGGCCGATGGCCGTCGCCACTGCCGGCCAGTTCCGGCGGGAATACGTGCACTTCAAGGGCCTTGAGCGTGCCATCCTCCTGGGGCATGGCCGCCGAACCGATGTAGCTGCCGGGTTTGATGTCTTCGATATTTGCCAGCGTGACGGCGCGGACCTTGGTGTCGGCGGTCAACTGGATGACCACGTTTTCGCCGCTGTTGACGTGGACTTTCAGCGCCTCGGCGCTGACCCCGGTGATCTCGCCGCGCACACCGATGCGCATCCCCGGTGCGTCCGCGGCCTGTACGCTGGCCGTGCCAAGCAGGCTGATCAAGGCAATGGTTACGGTGTGGCGAAGCCTCTGACGAAACATTGCAATCCTCCGGTCATGAATGTTGAACAAGCCGCTGCAAACATAAGCACGCTATCGAAGAAGATGTAAGTGAATGTATCATCGCCTTTCAACGGTCGGACGCAAAGTCCACCGATGGATGCCCCCTGACAGAAGCCAGTCATTCCGCGACGGAATAATTGATATCAACCGAAGGCTTCTTCTGCGCGCCCGTTTTGTCCCTTAGCCTCACCGCATCCCCTTTCGCCGGATCGAGAAATCTTATGACCGCCACTACACACGCAATGACCCGAGGCATGGTGCTGCTGTTCGCCTTCTGCTGCGGCGCCATCGTCGCCAACATCTACTACGCACAGCCAATCATCGGCCTGATCGCCCCGGACATCGGCCTGTCCGACACCATGGCCAGCTTCATCGTCTCGCTCACGCAGATCGGTTATGCGCTGGGCCTGTTCTTTCTGGTGCCGCTCGGCGACCTGCTGGAAAACCGCCGGTTGATGATCATCACCACCGTGGTGGCGATTGCCAGCCTGCTCGGCGCGGCATTCACCAGTCAGCCGAATGTGTTCCTGCTGATTTCATTGCTGGTGGGCTTCAGTTCGGTGTCGGTGCAGATCCTGATTCCCCTCGCCGCGCATCTGGCGCCGGAAGAATCCCGTGGCCGGGTGGTCGGCGGGATCATGGGGGGGCTGCTGCTGGGTATCCTGCTGGCGCGGCCGGTGTCGAGCGTCGTGGCTGACCATTTCGGCTGGCGCGCGATGTTCATGATTGCTGCCGCGTTGATGGCGGCGATCAGCGTGGTGCTGGCGTTGACCGTACCCAAGCGTCAGCCGGATCACAGCGCTTCTTATGGCCAGTTGATCGGTTCGTTGTGGACCCTGCTGCGCCAGCAACCGGTGTTGCGTCAGCGCGCGTTTTATCAGGGCTGCATGTTCGCCACGTTCAGCCTGTTCTGGACGGCGGTGCCGCTGGAACTGGCGCGCAACCATGGTCTGTCGCAAAGTGAAATCGCGATCTTCGCCCTGGTCGGTGCCATCGGGGCCATCGCCGCCCCCATCAGCGGACGCCTCGCGGACGCTGGCCACACTCGCATCGCCTCGCTGCTGGCCATGCTGTTCGCCAGCCTGAGCTTTCTGCCGGCCTTCATTCACCCGGCCTACAGTGTGATCGGCCTGGCCGTCACCGGCGTGGTACTCGACTTCTGCGTGCAGATGAACATGGTCCTCGGCCAGCGCGCTGTCTATTCGCTGGACGCCAAAAGCCGCGGTCGCCTGAACGCCCTGTACATGACCAGCATCTTCATCGGCGGCGCCTTCGGCTCCTCGGTCGCCAGTGCGGTGTACGAACATGGCGGCTGGTTGTGGATCGTGATTGTCGGCAGCGTGTTCCCGCTGCTGGCGCTGTTGCGGTTTCTGAGTGTCTCGCAGCGTGGTGCATTGGCAACGGCGTAAGACGTCAACGCATCGCGAGCAGGCTCGCTCTCACAGGTTGCTGACTGGACCTGTGGGAGCGATGACGCTTAATACCGAACCAGTTTCTCCATCGCCGCATCCGCCAGAAAGGAGGAGCGGCTTTTGACGTTGTGCTCACGCACATAGCGATCAATGCGTTGGATGACATAGCCCGGCAACGTCACGTTGACCTTCTCGGTTTTGCCCAGGTAGGGCGAGATATCCAGCTCCAGCATGCCCCAGCCCATGTCGGCAAACTCCGGATTATTGCGATGGACCGCTGCCGACGTCGGCATGGGAATCGACTCGCCGTCCGCCGCCATCTCCTGTAGCAGGATGTGAGCGATTTCGACGGCGGCGTTGTAGGCGTCCTCGAAGGTATCCCCAGCCGTGGCCGCGCCGGGAATGTCGGGTATCTGAATACCGATGGCGGTGTTGTCGTCACCCCATTCGATGCAGATCGGATATTGCATTATGGATCTCCCTTGTCGCGGGCTGGCGGGTTGTATCGGTGCCTGAAGATGTGATGACTGCCGGTAACCCGATCCAGCGTCCAGCCTGCCTCCTCCAGCTCCTTGATCAATAGCCTGCTCTGCACCCACCGCCTCCTTGCCTCGGCCTGCTAAAAGCAACCCTGGAGTTATTTTTACTCAAGCCCAGAAATCTACGGAGTGACGTCCGGTTGTTTTACCGAATGTGATGATCGGCCCCATTCCCCCCAGGCATGAGTGCTATGCCACGCGCCTGTGTTCCACTGCCCTCGCCTCACGGTCAATCTTGAATCCAGCCACTACCGGCGCTCCTACAGGACTTTCGACCATGACCCTGCAAGCAAGACTCGACGCGTTCAAAGCCGACTTCAAGGCCGGCAAGCCCCCTTACAACGCCCCCGCCGACATTCACCCGGTGATGGAGCGCGCCACCGCCGAGCTGATCGCCTCCGGCGCGGCAAACCGTGCCCTGAAAGTCGGTGACATGGCGCCGCTGTTCACCCTGAAAGACCCCGAAGGCCATCCCGTATCGTCGGCGGATCTACTGGCGCAAGGGCCATTGGTGTTGACGTTCTATCGCGGTGTCTGGTGCCCGTACTGCAACCTGGAATTGCAGGCGTTGCAGGCCTTTCTCCCGTCGATTCAGCACGCCGGCGCCAGTCTGCTGGCCATTTCGCCGCAGATCGCGGCCAACAGCCGCAAGTCGCAACGCATCAACCAATTGCAATTCCCGATCCTCAGCGACCCGCGCAATGACGTGGCGGCGGCGTTCGGCCTGCGTTTCGAATTACCGGACTACCTGATCGAGCTGTACAAGAACCTGCGCAACGACCTGCCGACCTTCAACGATGATCCAGCGTGGACATTGCCGATGCCGGCCCGTTTTGTGATCGCTCAGAATGGCGTGATTCGTTACGCCGAGGTCAACCCGGATTACACTCAGCGTCCCGAGCCTGAAGCGATGCTGGATGCATTGCGCGGCTGATCCGATCCCCTGTGCCCAGGAGTTGCCATGACCCGACGTACCTTCCTCATCACCGGCGCCAGCAAAGGCATAGGCCGGGCGCTGGCCGAGCATCTGGACCGTGCCGGCCATCGGGTGGTGGGGATTGCCCGCCAGCCTGACCTGAGCTTTCCGGGCATCCTGTTTCCACTGGATCTGAGTGATCGCAAGCTGACCGGCGAGGTACTGGCGGAACTGGCGCGCACCTATGAATTCGACGGGCTGGTGAACAACGTCGGGCTGGTACGACCGCAGGCCTTGGGCGACATTGATCTGGACGCGTTCGACGAGGTCATGCGGCTCAATCTGCATTC
>NZ_QAIU01000515.1:7078-11807 GCF_003061205.1 Pseudomonas sp. HMWF006 | reverse complement strand
CGCCAGTGTCTTCCTCTGCATGAGGTCATTCCTTTTCTGAACTTGCGCGCATCAATCCCCGGATACCGTCCCTGGCGCAAGCACTCATGTTGTTTGTAGCAAGCTACAAAAATTGTAGCCGCGCATGGCGACAAAACCGTATCCCCCCCGCCACTACGGGGCCTGGGCCATTTGGCACAGTCCCTGCTCTCTCCCTTGCCAGGCGCAGACCGCGCACCCTGACAACTGCCTCGACCCAACAGGTACTGCAGATGATTGACTGGCACATCGTGTGTGATTTCGACGGGACCATCACCCGTACCGACGTGATCGACAGCATCCTTGAACGCTTCGCCGACCCGAGCTGGGAAGCCATCGAAAACGAATGGCTGGAGGGCAAGATCGGTTCCCGCGAATGCCTCAGCCGTCAGCTGGCGCTGATCAAGGCCACACCTGCGCAACTGCTCGAGTTCTTCGACAGCATCGACATTGATCCCGACTTCCCCGACTTCGTCGACCACGTGATCGGCCTCGGCGCTTCGCTGGAAGTGGTCAGCGACGGTATCGAACAAGGCATCGCGCGAATTCTTGCGCGCAACTACGTGACGCTCCTGCCGATCCTCGCCAATCGCCTGCGCCAGATCGACCACGACAAGTGGCGCATTGATTTCCCCTACGCCAGCGACGCCTGCCGCGCCGCATCCGGCAACTGCAAATGCAAGTCCACGCCGAACAGCAAACGCGTGCTGGTGATCGGCGACGGCCAGTCCGACATGTGCGTGGCGTCCACCGCCGACTTCGTTTTCGCCAGGGATCGCCTGGCCGAGCACTGCGAGCGCAACGGCATCGCCTACGCGCGCTTCGACAGCTTCGCCGAACTGCCACACCTGCTGGCCCGCCTGCCTCTGGCCCCGGCCGCCAACGCCGTCACTTTCAGCACCGAAACCCCTTCTGAAGCACAGGAAACCCTGCACCATGTCTGATATCCGCATCGCGACAGCCGAAGACCAGGTCCTTCTGGAAAAAGAAGCCAAATACTGCTCCTACGGCGACACCGTTCACTACATCGAACCGCCGCGCATCTTCAGCCGCTGCGAAGGCTCCTACGTCTGGGACACCGAAGATCAGGCCTATCTCGACCTGCAGATGTGGTACTCGGCGGTCAACTTCGGTTACGCCAACCCGCGTCTGAACAATGCACTGAAACAACAGATCGACACCCTGCCGCAAATCGCCAGCCAGTACCTGCACAAGGGCAAGATCGAGCTGTCGGAAATGATCGCGGTCGACGCCAAGAAAAAATTCGGCCTCGACGGCCGTGTGCATTTCAACGTCGGCGGTTCGCAGTCGATCGAAGACTCGCTGAAAGTGGTACGCAACGCCACCAACGGCAAGAGCCTGATGTTCGCCTTCGAGGGCGGTTACCACGGGCGTACCCTCGGTGCTTCGTCGATCACCTCCAGCTATCGCTATCGCCGCCGCTACGGTCACTTCGGTGAGCGTGCGCAGTTCATCCCGTTTCCGTACCACTTCCGTGGCCCGAAAGGCATGACCAAGGAAGAGTACGGCAGCCACTGCGTGCAGCAATTCGCGCGGTTGTTCGAGACTGAATACAACGGCGTCTGGGACCCGAAAGTCGGCCAGAGCGAATACGCCGCGTTCTACGTCGAACCGATCCAGGGCACCGGCGGCTACGTGATTCCGCCGATGAACTTCTACAGCGAACTCAAGCACGTGCTGGATCAGCACGGCATCCTGATGGTCGTTGACGAAATCCAGATGGGCTTCTACCGCACCGGCAAGCTGTGGTCGATCGAACACTTCGACGTCAAACCCGACGTGATCGTCTTCGGCAAGGCGCTGACCAACGGCCTCAACCCGCTGGGCGGCATCTGGGCCCGTGAAGAACTGATCAACCCGAAAGTCTTCCCGCCAGGCTCGACCCACTCGACCTTCGCCTCCAACCCGCTGGGCACAGGAGTGGGTCTGGAAATGTTCAAGATGACCAGCGAAGTCGACTACGGCGCGATGGTCATGGCCAAGGGCAAATACTTCCTCGAAGGCCTGCAGGATCTGCAAAAGCGCTACCCGATCATCGGCGATGTCGACGGCCTCGGTCTGGCGCTGCGCTGCGAGATCTGTACCGCTGACGGTTTCACCCCGGACAAGGCCACCCTCGACTTCATGGTCGAAGAAGGCATGAAGGGCGACATTGAAATCGACGGGCGTCGTCTGGGCCTGATCCTTGACGTGGGCGGCTACTACAAGAACGTCATCACCCTGGCACCGTCGCTGGAAATCAGCTATGCGGAAATCGATCTGGGCCTGGCCCTGCTCGACCGCCTCCTGCATCGGGCAATGAAACGATGATCGAACCAGAGATCGACATGGGCGAAGGCAACGCCGGTTTCGTTCTCGGCAACGGCGAGGTCGCGGTGGTGTTGATCCACGGCCTCACCGGCACCCCGACGGAACTGCGTCGGGTGGCCGTGGGCCTGGCGAAAGCCGGGCACACGGTCTATGTGCCGACCCTGGCCGGGCACTGCGGCGGTAATGCCGACCTGCAGGCCACCGGCTGGCGTGACTGGTACGAAAGCGCGCGCAACACCTTCGTCGGCGTGCGCCGCAAGCACCGCAAGGTGTACGTCGGTGGCTTGTCCATGGGCGCGGTGCTGTCGATGTACCTGGCCGCCGAACACCCGGGACAGATCGAAGGCTTGCTGCTGTATTCGACCACGCTGCGCTACGACGGCTGGAGCATCAACAAACTGGCGTTCCTCACCCCGCTGCTGATGAAAATCCCGTTCGGCGTGCACCTGTGCAGTTTCGAAGAAAAGCCGCCCTACGGCATCAAGAACGAGCGCCTGCGGGCCATCGTCGAACGGCAGATGAAAGAGGGCCAGAGCAGTCAGGCCGGGTTGCTGACCATGGAAGGCATCACCGTGCGGGAACTGCACCGGCTCAATGCCGTGGTGAAGAAAAGCATGCCGTCGATCACCACGCCGGCACTGGTGCTGCACTCCATCGAGGACGACATCACCAGCCGCTGGAACGCCGATTATGTGGAACGCAAACTCGGCGGGCCGGTGACCAAGGTGCTGCTCGACGACTGCTATCACATGATCACCGTGGACTTGCAGTACCGGCGTGTCGTGGAATTGAGCGCCGACTTCATCCAGCGCGGCATCATGCCAGCGATCATTCACCCCGGGACAGCGCCACTGGACACCCGGCAACTGGCTTGAGCAGTGGCCTCCGTCCGCCTCCATGCGACTCGCCGACATAAGGAACCGACGTGATCACCGCGCAAGCCTTTTCAACCATCGAGGCGATTGATCGCTGTGCCTGGAATGACTGCTTTGCCGATGAACTGGAAGACTGGGATTACTACCGCGCGGTGGAACGGGCGGGAATTGACGGTTTTCACTGGCGCTATCTGACCCTGCATGAAGACGGCCGTCTGATCGCAGGCGCGGTGGCGTTCAGCACCGCCTATTCGCTGGACACCACTCTGCAGGGCGCGGGCAAACGTGTCAGCCAATGGCTGCGCCGGCGCCTGCCCGGGCTGTTCGTCATCCGTCTGTACGCCCTCGGCTCACCGGTGGCGGAGCAATGCCATGTCGGCACGGCTTCGCACATTGCCCCTGCGCAGCGCCCGGCACTGCTCGCGCAATTGCTGCACCTGGCAAAACAGGACGCCGACCAGCTCGGGATTGGCCTGCTGGCGGTCAAGGACGCTTCGCATCGCGACCCGCAATGGCTGGACGTCTGCCGCCAGGCCGGAATGCAAAGCATGCCCGGCCTGCCCGGCGCCGAATTGCCGATCCGTTTCGCCTCGGTGGATGCCTACCTGGGCAGCCTCGGCAAATCCACGCGCAAGGACCTGCGCCGCACCTTGCGCAACCACGGCCCGCGCACCGAATGGCGACGTTCGGTGCACGACTTGCTGCCGCGCATGATGGCGCTCTACGAAGCCACCCTCGCCCGCAGTGATCTGGCCTTCGAATGCCTGCCGGCGGCGTACTTTTGCGAAGTGCTCGCCCACCTCGACGAGCGCGCGGCCTGCGTGCTCTATTGGGTTGGCGACGAACTGGTAGCGTTCAATCTGGTGCTGCTCGACGGGCGCCGCATGATCGACAAGTTTTTCGCCCACGATCTGGCCCGCACCCGCCAGTACAATCTTTACACCCGAAGCTGGCTGGTCAACGTCGACTATTGTATTGAGCACAAACTGGCGACCTATGCTTGCGGGCAAGCCGGCTATGCCACCAAGCTGCGCCTGGGGTGCTCGTTTGTCGGGCATACGGTGTTTTTCCGTCATCGCAATCCATTACTCAACCGACTGCTGGGACTGGTAAAAATGTTTGTCCGACCGGATCGCTCCGACCCTGCCATGGCTGCTGCATTAAGCGAAATCCAATGAACAAAGACCGACGCACTGTCGCCCGACCTTTCGCCCTTTCCGGCTGGAGCCTGCAACGCAAACTGGTGCTGGCGTTCTGGCTGGTGAGCGTGATCCCGACCATGATCGCGGCCGAACTGGCGGCCACCACGCTGTCGCAGATCTTCGACAGCAACGTGCGCATCTGGCTGCAGGAATCCTCGAAGATCGTCGAGGACGAAATCACCGAAATCCTCCGTGACAACGCCCGGGCTGCGCAGCTGTTCATGCGCCACACTCGCCCGCCGGTCGACCGCCATTCCGCCAGACACGACAAACTGATCGCCGATATCGCCGACTCGATGGGCA
>NZ_QAIU01000515.1:5207-7068 GCF_003061205.1 Pseudomonas sp. HMWF006 | reverse complement strand
GTGGTATTCAGTACCGCCGACGACAACATCGTCAGCCAGATCAGCACGGCCCCCAAAGCGGTGCTGCAAACCCTGCAAGTCGCCGGCGTCGCCACCGGCACGGTGATTTCGACTTTCGAAACCGATCAGGACGGCGTCGACTACAAAATGATCGTCGGCACTTACCTGGACAACAGCTTCCTGACCAGTGTTGCCGACGTGCATTCGCTGGACTTGCGCCTGTACCTGGCCAAGGACGATGACTTTTCGGAGATTTTCTCCACCCAGCGTTTCCAGGATCATCCCGCGCAAGTGCCGGAAAAAATCGAGCAGATCCTGCGCGAAACCAAAGGCCCGTTCGAACAGTTCACCAATCGCTACAGCGGCATCTATCGCCCGATCTTCAACGAGAACGGCCAGTTGCAGGGGGTGATTTTCAGTGGTCTGTTGCGCCACACCAGCCTCGTCGGCCTGGTCAATCAGAGCAACCTGTTCATCTTGATTTTCCTGCTCAGTTCGGCGGCGTCGCTGGCGGTCGGCTGGCTGGTCTCGCAACGCCTGACCAAGCCGTTGCGCGGGTTGGCCCGAGGCGTACAAGCGGTGATCGCCGGTGATTACCATCAACGCCTGAACGTGAATGGCGGTGATGAACTGGCAGAGCTGAGCAGCACGTTCAACCATATGAGCGAGCGTCTGGAGGAATTACAGCATCTGGAATCGCAACTGCGCCGCCGTGATCGCCTGCACGCACTGGGCGAAGTCGCCATGGGCCTGGCCCATGAAATCCGTAATCCGCTGGGCATCATCAAGACCGCCACGCAACTGCTGCATCGGCGCGCCGACCTGCCGGAAACCGACAAGCGTCACCTGGAATACGTGGTCAAGGAAGTCAGCCGGATCAATGACCTGATCACCGAGTTTCTCGACTTCGCCAAACCCAGTGCGCCGATCCGCGCCACCCAGTCCGCCCGCGCGCTGGTGGATGAACTGGCCGGGTTCTGCGAGCCGGAACTGGCCAGCCACAAGATCGACCTGCACATCCACGATCAGGCGCCGGGCGCAACGATCTATGCCGATATCAAGCAACTCAAACAGGCCGGCCTGAACCTGATCGTCAACGCCATCGACGCCATGCCCGACGGCGGCCGCCTGACGCTGGGCATCGCCAGTGCCGGCACCTGCACCGTGATCAGCGTGGCGGACACCGGGCAAGGGATTGAGGCCGACATGCTGGAACGTATCTTCACCCCGTTCGTGACCACCAAGGCTTCCGGCACCGGCCTGGGCCTGGCGAAAGTGTTTTCGGTGATGGAGAACCACAACGGGCGCGTGGAGTGCGTCAGCGAAAAAGATGCCGGCGCCACGTTCAGCCTGTACATTCCGGCCAATGGCGACGACTTCGACGAGACTGACGATGACGCATAACATTCTGGTGGTGGACGACGAACCGAAACTCTGTGACCTGCTGGCCTCGGCCCTCGGTCAGAACGGCGTCACGGTGTTCACCGCCGGCAATGGCTTGCACGCGCTCAAGGTACTGGAGAACGAAGACATCGACCTGCTGATCAGCGACTGGCGCATGCCCGGCATGGGCGGCGCGCAGTTGCTGGCGGAAGTGAAAAGCCGCTTTCCACAGCTGCCGGTGATTGTCATGACCGCCTACAGCACGGTGAAAAATGCCGTGGAGTCGATGCGCAACGGCGCGTTCGATTACATCGCCAAGCCGTTCGACATCGACGAACTGGACATCACCGTCAGCAAGGCCCTGCAATTTCGCGACATCCTCAAAGACAACCAGCGCATGCGTGCCGAACTCGACGAGCATCAGCAGATCGACAGCCTGATCGGCGACAGCCCGAGTTTTCGCCGCGTGCTGCAGGCC
>NZ_QAIU01000515.1:0-5197 GCF_003061205.1 Pseudomonas sp. HMWF006 | reverse complement strand
GGAGATGGTCGCCCGGGCCATCCACAAGCATGGCAATCGCGCCGACAAACCGTTTGTCGCGGTGAACTGCGCGGCGATCCCCGAAGGGCTGCTGGAAAGTGAAATGTTCGGCCATCGCAAAGGCGCGTTCACGGGCGCCGTGGCCGACCGCATCGGGCGCTTTCAGCAAGCCGACAAAGGCACGTTGTTTCTTGATGAAATCGGCGAAATGCCGCTGGCGTTGCAGGCAAAAATCCTCCGCGCCCTGCAAGAACGGGTGATCGAACCGGTGGGCGATACCAAGGAGCGCAAAGTCGATGTGCGGGTGATCGCCGCCACCAACAAGGACCTGCTCGCAGCGGTGGCCAACAAGGAGTTTCGCGAGGATCTTTACTACCGCCTCAACGTATTCCCGATCCCACTGCCGGCCTTGCGTGAACGGGTCGAAGACATCGCTCCGCTCGCCCGACATTTCGCCCATACGCTGGGCGCCGAGGCCGGTAAACGCATCAGCGGCTTCAGCGCGCCGGCCTTGCAGGCGATGACGCGCTACTCGTGGCCGGGCAACATTCGCGAACTGCAGAACTGCGTCGAGCGCGCGACCATCGTCGCATCGGCCAACATCATCGAGGAACAGGATCTGCCGGCGTATCTGTTCGCCGCGCATGCCTCGGACAGCAGCGGCCCGCTGAACGAAATCAACGGTGTGCCGGCGGATCTCGACGCGGCGCTGGCCGAGGTCGAGAAAACCTGCATCCTCGCCGCCCTGCACCAGAGCAACGGGGTACAGGCTGCCGCTGCGCAGTTGATCGGCATCTCCGAACGCAGCTTCTGGTATCGCCTGAAGAAACTCGGGATCCACGTCGACAAGATCGTGCGGTGACCCCGCCGCGCTCAGTTGACCGTGCCGCCCCGGGCTTCACTCATGATCTGCCGGATAGCCCCGACGAAGGTGTCCACCGGCTGCCCGCCCGTGACGGCGTACTGACCGTTGAAGACCACGGTCGGTACTGAGTTCACGCCGCGTTGCAGCCAGAGTTGCTCTTCTGCGCGCACCTCGTCGGCAAATTCGTCGGACGCCAGAATCGCCGCTGCCCGCCGCCGGTCGAGCCCCGCGTCTTCGGCAATGTGCGTCAATTGCGCGTGATCGGACGGGTTGCCGCCATCGGTGAAGTACGCCTTGAACAACGCCTCCTTCAGCGACAATTGCTTACCCTCCAGTCCCGCCCAGTGCAGCAACCGGTGGGCATCGAAGGTGTTATAGATGCGGCTGTTGCCATCGGTGCGAAAGGCGAATCCGACGTCGGCACCACGGGCCCGAATCGCTTCGCGGTTCTTCTGCGACTGCTCCGGGGTCGAGCCGTATTTTTCACCGATGTGCTCGGTGATGTTCTGCCCCTCGGGGCCCATCTTCGGGTTCAGTTCGAACGGCTGAAAATGAATCTCGGCCTGCACTTCGTCGCGCAGGATTTGCAGCGCCTGCAGCAAGCCGTAAAGGCCGACGACGCACCACGGGCAGGAGACGTCGCTGACAAAATCGATTTTCAAAGCGGAACTCATCACACACCTCGCAGGCGGAAATCGTGCGGAAAAGTTTGCACGATACACCTGCCCGGCGCTGCGGTGACAGTGATGGCCCCCTCGCCGGCAAGCCGGCTGCCACAGGATTCACCCAATAGGTGTGGGCGCGGGCTTGCCGCGATGGTGCCCTTGAGTCAAAGCAGATTCCCCGCCGCCACCGGCTCGATCTGCGCCCAATGCGAGGTATCTTCTCGATGCTGCTGCAAATAGGGCAACACCGCCGCCAGCAACGGCGCCTTGAACGCCTCCTGGAAACGATGGGCCAGCCCTGGAATCAGCTTCAACTGACTGCCGCGAATATGCGCCGCCAGATGCACGCCGTGCATCACCGGCAGCAACGGATCGGCCGTACCGTGCACCACCAGCGTTGGCACGCGCAATTGATTGAGCAATGCCACCCGGCTCGGCTCCGCAAGAATGGCCATGATCTGGCGTTTCACGCCTTCCGGATTGAACGCCCGGTCATAAGCCACCGCGGCTTGATGCAGCAACATCTGCCGATCATCCGTGACCGACGGACTGCCCAGCGCCGCCAGTAAATCGGCCTGCTGCTCCAGTGCCACCTCACGATTCGGCGCGCCGCGACGGGCCAGCAATTGCACCAGTGCCGCGCTCGGCGCCGGCAAGCCCTCGGCGCCGGAACTGGTCATGATCAAGGTCAGGCTTTCCACCCGTTGCGGCGCCATCGCCGCCAGATGCTGGGCGATCATCCCGCCCATGCTCGCGCCCAGTACGTGGAACTGGTCAATGTGCAGCGCGTCCATCAGGCCCAGTGCATCGTCGGCCATGTCGGTCAGCGAGTACGGCGCCGACACGGGCAAGCCGAGCTTGTAGCGCAACACCTCGAACGTCAGGTTGGCCTCGGCCGGTGCCTGGCGCCAGGTCGACAGGCCGACATCGCGGTTGTCATAGCGAATCACCCGAAAGCCTTGCTGACACAGCGCCACCACCACTTCGTCGGGCCAGTGGATCAACTGCCCGCCCAGGCCCATGACCAGCAACAGGGCCGGATCCTGAGCACGGCCGATGCTTTGGTAAGCAAGGCTGACCTGTGGCAGATCGACCCGTTCGGTAGGCACGTTGACGTCGCATCGCGAGGCCGCCGCAGCCGGCAGGCCGAACAACAGCGCAGCCAATACGGCCGCGATTGATAAAAATCCCTTGAACATGAAAAACACCGAAACGCAGAACCCCAGTAGAGCGCGAGTCTGATGAAGTTTGTTCAAGCGCGCTGCCACAGTTCGATGACAGTTTGATGAAGAGTGCCGAGCGGTCGGCGCCACGCCTGCGGCGAAAACCATGTACCGCCACGAGCCGGCGCAACCGGCATTCCGCGCCGTCGAGAAAACCCATCTGAAACTGCCCGAGCAGCGTTTCCTCACCCTCGCCGACAACGCCGACTGCCGTACGCGGACATTGGCGGGCGGTCGGTCGTGCTGGTGCATTTCGAGCAGGTGAGCTGAATCCGCAAAAGCCCGCGCCTTCATCGACGCGGGCCAGGGTAAAAAACGCTACGAATATCGACAGCCCGGCCAACATGAGACAAACTCAACGCTTTCGCAATTGTCACAAGTTTTCCTCATGGAGCCAGCCGGTGCTTGAAATCCGCCACCTGAAAACCCTGCACGCCCTGCGCGAAGCCGACAGCCTGGTGGATGCCGCCGATCGCCTGCACCTGACCCAATCGGCGTTGTCTCACCAGTTCAAGGAACTGGAAGAGCGCATGGGCATGGCGCTGTTCGTGCGCAAGACCAAACCGGTGCGGTTCACCAGCGCCGGTCTGCGCCTGTTGCAACTGGCCGACGCCACACTGCCGCTGCTGCGTGCCGCCGAGCGTGACATCGGCCGCCTCGCCGGTGGCACCGCCGGACGCCTGCACATGGCCATCGAATGCCACAGCTGTTTCCAGTGGCTGATGCCGACCATCGACCAGTTCCGCGATGCGTGGCCGGAGGTCGAACTCGACCTGGCCTCGGGTTTCTCGTTCGCCCCCCTGCCGGCGCTGGCCCGTGGTGATCTGGACCTGGTAGTGACCTCCGACCCGCTGGACATTGCCGGCATCACGTACGTGCCGCTGTTCACGTACGAAGCCATGCTCGCGGTTGCCAACCAGCATCCTCTGGCAAGCAAGCCGTATATCGTTGCGGAAGACTTGCTGACAGAAACCCTGATCACCTACCCGGTGGAACGCGATCGTCTGGACATCTTCACCCGCTTCCTCGAACCGGCCGACATAGAGCCTGCGCAGGTACGCACCTCGGAACTGACGGTCATGATGATGCAACTGGTCGCCAGCGGCCGCGGCGTCTGCGGCATGCCGCACTGGGCGTTGCATGAATACAGCTCGCGCGGTTACGTGAAGGGCAAGCGCCTGGGCGAGAAAGGCCTGTTTGCCACGCTGTACGCGGCGATTCGCGCGGACATGCTCGACGCTCCGTACATGCGCGATTTCCTCCTGACGGCCAAGGACACCTCGTTCTCGACCCTCGACGGCGTCAGCGCTGTTCGCTGAAAGATCTGGAAGGGGCAGGTTCAAACGCCGGATTTTTCCCGGACAACAACCCTCCCTCGCCACAATCACCGCGTCCAGGCCGTAGGGAGGAGTTCACGCCACATGTGGATCTTGTCGAAGTAGTCTTCGCCTACGCGCACCGCGAGCGGTTCGAGGCCGAACTGGATAAAGCCGCAACGCTGATACAGATTGAACGCAGCATCGTTGCCAGCGGTGACGGTGAGCTGGATGAGTTTCAGCGCGGGGTGGCTGTGTGCTTCGGTCAGCGCCGCTTGCACCAGTTCATGGCCCAGACCGTGCCGACGAAAATCCGCTGATACATACATGCCGAACAGCGTTGCCTTGTGCCGGGCCTTCTCCCGTGGTTCGAAGGCGAGACCGACGATACCGGCCAACGTGCCGCCCTCGAAGGCGCCAAGCACTGCATCGAGCTTGCTGGTCAGACGCGCTTCCCACCAGCTCAACGGCATGGTCGCCCGCTCGCGCACGCTGGAGGTGAACGCCTGCGGATGGCGGTCGTAGGCCTCAAGCATCAGTTCCCGGTACGCCAGGGCATGACTGGCATCCAGCCGTTCGATCCACATGTTCAAGCCGTCCTGCGTTGTTCAAGCATCAGGCGCACGGCCAGCCCACCGAGCACCAGGCCCATGAAGTAACGCTGCAGCGCCAGCCACGTCGGGTTGCGCACAAACCACGACGCAATGCCTGCCGCGAACAGCGCGATCAACAGATTGACGGTGAAACTGACGCTGATCTGGGTCAGGCCAAGAACGATACTCTGGGTGAACACCGAGCCGTGTTCAGGGGTGATGAACTGCGGAAATACCGACAGATAAAACACGGCGATTTTCGGATTCAGCGCACTGGTGAGAAAGCCCATGGTGATCAATTTGCGCGACGAGTCCGCTGGTAACTGCTGCGCCTCGAACGGCGAACGCGCACCGGGTTTCACCGCTTGCCAGGCCAGCCACAACAGGTACAGGGCGCCGGCCCACTTCAACACTTCATAGGCCATCGGCACCGCGAGAAACACCGCGGTCAACCCCGCTGCCGCAGCAAACAGGTGCACAAAGAACCCCGCCACCACGCCGAGCAATGACGTCACGCCGGCCTTGCGGCCCTGGC
>NZ_QAIU01000514.1:1167-3068 GCF_003061205.1 Pseudomonas sp. HMWF006 | reverse complement strand
GGCAACAACAGCGTTGCTGGTAGCGTCAACACCGTCCGGACCGACATAACCGATGGAGCCGTCAACCGCATTCACGGTAGTGGCAACATCGGAAGTGTTGGCTACACCGACCCAGTTCGAAGGCAAGGCGATGCCACCGATACGAGCGGCGGTGAAGGGGGGGTTGGTCGCGAACTGAGTCGGGCCAATCGTGCTCAGGGGGCGGGTGAGGATTTCCGAAGTGCCGCTGGAAACGTTGCGGTAAACCACGCGGATAGCGGTGGTGTCAGCAGTGCCCAGCAGCGCTCCCCAAGTGGTTTTCTGGCCGGAGAACACTTCGCACAGCTGAGCGCTGGTCAGGTTCAGAGCAGTCTGACCGGCTTTTTTGTAAGGGATGGCAACCGAAGTGGCAACCGAAGGCAGCTGAATCAGCGGACCGAACGAAGCATTGTAGGTGTCTTTGTAGGTCTTGAGTTCCGAAGCGCTGAGGATCGAGTCGCTACCGGCGAAGTGCACAGTGCCAGTGGTGCTGAAACCAGCCGGGTTGTTGGTCAGGAAAGCAGTCTTGCCACCGCCGCTACCGATGGCAGCGTAGGAGAAGTTGGCTGGCAGGATGCTGTCGGCAGAGCCTTTGTACAGAGCGGCAGGCAGCGTTGCACCACCACCGGTAACGGCCATGGCTTGAGCGGAAGCCAGAGCGGCGACGGTCAGGGAAGCTGCGATCAGAGTGCGCTTGAACATGAAGAATCTCCTTTTCAACTAGGTTTGGGAACACAGGTTTTCGGGTGACTTGCATGACACTGGGAGGACTCACCGGGGCCCTCGCTAGCGTTGGCCTTGGTTAAGTCGCACTGAGAAATTCGCAGTTTCCGGTGACAGATAAAGGAAAAAACCTCGGGAGCTGCGAGCTGTTTCTGAAGGGATTTTCTCGGGTGTTTGTCGGATGCTGCGCAGCGTCTGGATCGGGGGTTTGACTGAATCGGGCTGGAGGCGTTGACGGGTGGTTGCAGATGACAGAACGGAGAACCCGAGGATGGTTCTTTTGAGGGTCGGGTGATGCTGAAGTCCTGAAAAAAAGATTGGATTATTTGTTGCCCGGACTGGCCCCTTCGCGAGCAAGCTCGCTCCCACAGGGATTGATGTTGTTAATGCAATTTACTTCACAACACCTAACACTGTGGGAGCGAGCTTGCTCGCGAAGGGGCCCGATCAGACACCACCAAGGCATCAGAGACACCACTACTGCACCAGCTGATTAATCTCAATAATCGGCAACAACACCGCCATCACGATCACCAGCACCACCCCGCCCATCACCACAATCATCAGCGGCTCAAGCAATGCGGTCATGCCCATCGCTCGGCGCTCGATATCCCGTGACAGCGTCTGCGCCGCACGCTCAAGCATCGGTGGCAACGACCCGGTCTTCTCGCCGCTGGCGATCAGGTGAATCAGCACCGGTGGAAATACGTTCTCCACCCGCAGCGCCGCCGCCAGGTTCACCCCCTCGCGCACCTTGGCCGTGGCCTCGCTGACACTCAGACTCAAGCGGTCGTTGGACAAGGTCTGCCGCGCCGCTTCCAGTGCGCGCAACAACGGCACCCCGGCGCCGCCGAGAATCGCCAGGGTCGAAGCAAAACGTGCGGTGTTCAGGCCCAGAATGAAACGCCCGATCAGCGGCAGTTTCAGCACCCGATGATGCCACCTCAAACGCGCCGCCGGATTGCGCAGATACAAGCGCCAGCTCCAGAAGCTTGCGGCCATGATCCCTGCACACAGCCAGCCCCAACTGCGGATGAAATCACTCGCGTTGAGCATCGCCAGGGTCAGCCCCGGCAAATCCTGCCGCGCTTGGGAAAACGCACTGACCACCTGCGGCACCACGTAGCTGAGCAAGAAAATCACGATGCCGATCGACACCA
>NZ_QAIU01000514.1:0-1148 GCF_003061205.1 Pseudomonas sp. HMWF006 | reverse complement strand
TCTCCGGATTCCTCCCCCGCCGCAATCAGCGCACGGTAAATCTCCGGAAAATCCCGTGGCCGCGCAGCCAATGACTCGGCCAGGCGCATGCCGCTGCGCACGTCGGCACGCACCGCGCTGAGGGTGTGGGCGATGTGTTTTTTTTCGGCCTGCTCCACCGTGGCGCTGAGCGCTGCCTCCAGTGGCAGGCTGGCACCCAACAGACTTGCCAATTGCCGCGTGGCCCAGGCCAGATCATTGTCGGAGAGCCTGGCGCTGAACAATCCACCGCCGCCCTGCTGGGCGACATTGCTTTCCTTGTGCACCGACAGTGCGGTCAATCCGCGCCCGCGTAACACACTGAACGCGGCGCCCTGGCTGTCCGCTTCCAGATGCCCGGACTCGATCTTGCCAGTGGCGTCGGCGGCTTCAAAACGATAGCGATTCATCAGGCGTCCCGAGTCACACGGAGGATTTCTTCAGGGGCGGTGGCGCCGCTGCGAATCCAGCGTTCACCGTCCTCACGCAGGCTGAACATGCCGGCCTTTGACGCCGCCGCACGCAAGGCTTGCTCCCCTGCCCCTTGGTGAATCAGGGTGCGGATGTCGTCGTCGATGCAGAACAATTCGTGAATGCCGGTGCGACCGCTGTAGCCGGTGTGATTACACGCCGGGCAACCGACCGGGCGCCACGTCCCCGGCGCCGCCGGGTCTTCTTGTTTGCATTCTTTGCACAGTCGTCGCACCAGCCGCTGGGCCAGGACCCCGAGCATCGACGAGGCCAGCAGAAACGGTTCGACGCCCATGTCGATCAAGCGGTTGACCGCCGACACCGCGTCGTTGGTGTGCAGGGTCGCCAGCACCAGGTGACCGGTGAGCGACGCCTGCACAGCGATTTGTGCGGTTTCCAGGTCGCGGATCTCACCGATCATGATGATGTCCGGGTCTTGCCGCAAAATCGCCCGCAGTGCCAGGGCGAAGGTCATGTCGATCTTGGCGTTGACCTGAATCTGGCTGATCCCCGGCAGGTCGTATTCCACCGGGTCCTCCACGGTGAGGATGTTGCTGGTGCTGGCATCCAGTCGCGCCAGCGCGGCGTAGAGGCTGGTGGTCTTGCCGCTGCCGGTGGGGCCGGTGACCAGCACGATGCCGTGGGGCTGGCGGATCAAG
>NZ_QAIU01000513.1:952-3089 GCF_003061205.1 Pseudomonas sp. HMWF006 | reverse complement strand
TCAACGTCAAGTCCGGGCATCAGCGCTGGGAGCAGGGTTTCGCCTACCTCTATCGCCTGCAAAACCGCCTGGAGCATCACGCGCGGCGTCGCGCCTGAGTCGTACATTTTCTTTTTGATCGCCCCCGTCTCCCGGCGGTTGTGGGCGGGAGTCTGCCATGAGTTTTGAAACGTTCGGTCAGCCGTTGCTGACCTTTCCCGATGCGGAAAAAAGTCCCCTGAGCATCCGCGCCAAGGCGCTGGTGTTTGTCGATCCGCGCTCGCGTCAGTTGCGTGAAGAGCTGGAGCAACTGGCCCCGCGTTCGATCTCGGTGCTGATTCGCGGTGAGACCGGTACGGGTAAAGAACTGCTCGCCCGCCACATCCACCGCGCCAGTGATCGCAGCGGTCTGTTCGTTTCGGTCAATTGCGGCGCGATCAGCCCGACCTACGCTGATGCCGAGCTGTTCGGCTATGCCGCCGGCAGTTACGCCGGTTCGGCCAGCAGCCGTGCCGGCTGGTTCGGTTCGGCCAATGGCGGCACCTTGTACCTGGATGAAATCGGCGACCTGCCGCTGCCGATCCAGATCAAATTGCTCGCGGCCCTGGAAAACCACGAAGTCACCCGCGTCGGCGCCCATCAGCCGAGTCCGGTGGACGTGCGCCTGGTGGCGGCGACCAGCATCGACCTGGCGCAAGCGGTGGACGCGGGGAAATTCCACGAACGGCTCTATCACTACCTCAGCGAAGGGCAACTGGAACTGCCGGCGCTGCGCGAGCGAATCGGCGACATCCTGTCATTGGCCGAATATTTTCTCGGCATCTACAGCCAGCGTCTCGACCTGCCGGTGCCGTTGATCAGCGAAGCGGCGCAACATCTGCTGGAGCGCCACAGCTGGCCGGGCAACACCCGCGAGCTGGAAAACGTCATTCACTTTGCGCTGTTGGTCAGCACTGGGGAGGAAATTCTCCCGGAACACCTGAACCTGCCCGACACTTCTGGCCCGCACCTGCAGATCGAACGACTGGTCACGCAGATCAACATCGGCGGCAGCGTTGACGAGCGTAAGGCGTTGAAAGATTTGCTGATTGGTTTGAGTCAGCGCTTGTGACCGTTTTGTCCTGTATGAGCAAAATGGAATATCAAAGTGAATAAACGTTATTGTCCGGGAATAAAAAATCCCGGTATTGTCCGCTTCACGCCAGAGATAGCACTTCACTGGCACACGTATTAAATAGCCGTCGCCCTCTGCGACCGTGATTTTCGATAAGGACACTGCATGAAAAAGGTTCTGTTGTTTACCGCACTGGCGGCTGCTCTGACTGCTTCCCTGGCCAACGCTGGCGAGAAACTGGTGGTCGCGGCGACCCCGGTGCCGCACGCCGAAATCCTCGAGCTGATCAAGCCGACCCTGGCCAAAGAAGGCGTGGATCTGGAAATCAAAGTCTTCACCGACTACGTGCAGCCGAACGTGCAAGTGGGCGAAAAGCGCCTGGACGCCAACTACTTCCAGACCAAGCCGTACCTGGACAGCTTCAACGCTGGCAAATACAAGGATGACAAGTCCAAGTACCTGGTCACCGTGCAAGGCGTGCACGTTGAACCGTTCGGTGGCTACTCGAGCAAGTACAAGACCCTGGCTGAACTGCCTGACGGCGCGACCATCGCGATCCCTAACGAAGGCAGCAACAGCGGTCGCGCCCTGATCCTGCTGCAAAAGGCTGGCCTGATCGAGCTGAAAGATCCGAAAAACGCCCTGGCGACCCCGAAAGACATCGCCAAGAACCCGCACAACTTCAAGTTCAAGGAACTGGAATCGGCCCTGCTGCCACGTGTGCTGAAGGAAGTTGATCTGGACATGATCAACACCAACTACGCGCTGGAAGCCAAGCTGAATCCGACCAAGGATGCGTTGGTGATCGAAGGCGCCGATTCGCCTTACGTGAACTTCCTGGTGGCCCGTGAGGACAACAAGAACAGCGACGCCATCAAGAAACTGGCCGCTGCCCTGACCAGCCCGGAAGTCAAAGCGTTTATCGAGAAGAAGTACAACGGCGCGGTATTGCCGGCGTTCTGATCTGACGCTTGAGTGAACCCCTTCAAGGTGTGAAAACGCCGATGGCTAGCGATAGTCATCGGCGTTTTTGTGTGTGCGTTG
>NZ_QAIU01000513.1:0-942 GCF_003061205.1 Pseudomonas sp. HMWF006 | reverse complement strand
CCCTCACCCTAACCCTCTCCCGGAGGGAGAGGGGACTGATTGGGGGATGCAGTAGAGGTACGCCGACGTGAAAGATCTCAGCCGAATCCATAATAGACTCGATTTTTCAGGTCGATGTTTGACGCAAGATACCTCGGTAGGCTCCCTCTCCCGGAGGGAGAGGGGACTGATTGGGGGATGTTGTAGAGGTACGCCGACGTGAAGGATCTCTGCTGAATCCATAATCGACTCGATTTTTCAGGTCGATGTTTGACGCAAGACACCTCGGTAGGCTCCCTCTCTCGAAGGGAGAGGGGACTGATTGGGGGATATTGTAGAGGTTCGCCGACGTGAAGGATCTCAGCCGAATCCATAATCGACTCGATTTTTCAGGTCGATGTTTGACGCAAGACACCTCGGTAGGCTTCCTCTCTCGGAGGGAGAGGGGACTGATTGGGGGATGTTGTAGAGGTTCGCCGACGTGAAAGATCTCTGCTGAATCTATAATCGACTCGGTCTTTCAGGTCGATGTATGACGCCAGACACCTCGGTCAGCCCCCTCTCCCTCGGGGAGAGGGCTGGGGTGAGGGTGCTCTTGATCTCAGGCCACTTGGGCCTTCAACGCCCGCCTCAACGCCACGAGCAATTTCACAATGTCCTGCGGATCCAGTCGCTGCGGCACTTTTACGTCCATGTTGTCTTCCTTGTAAGGGTTTGGCCGGGGGAGTCTGGCCAAAAGCTGTTCGTCCTTGGAGGGCTTTCGTGCAAAAAAGATCCTTCCTACAGCGCAAAGGAAAATAGCCTTCTTATTCCTTCCCGGCAAACCCACAAGATAGTTTTTTGGGTGATATCAATATGCTTTAACGGTATTTAAATTCTCTTTTTTATACCTATAAAGTCACCTCCTGCCGGACAGCCACCCGCTGCCCATGGACTGCACTACCGTCGCTTATCAAGCGGCGT
>NZ_QAIU01000512.1:0-3637 GCF_003061205.1 Pseudomonas sp. HMWF006 | reverse complement strand
CGGCGCCAGTACCACGCCTTTCAGGGTATCGGCCAGCAGGTGCACATTGACGAACTGGTTGGGGAACAGCGCCTGATCTCGGTTTTCGTAGCGCGCCTTGAACTTCAGGGTGCCGGTGGCGACGTCGATCTGGTTGTCGAGGCTTTGCAGCACGCCGGTGGCCTGCAGTTTGGTGTCGCCGCGATCCCAGGCTTCGGCCGGCAGTTTGGCGCCGCTGCGATAGCGGGCGAGCACGGTTTCGAGGCTGTTTTCCGGCAAGGTGAAAGCGACGCTGATCGGTTGCGTCTGGGTAATCACCGCCAGGGACGTGGTGTCATTGGCGGTGACAAGGTTACCAACGTCTACCTGACGCAGACCGACCCGGCCGGCAATCGGTGCACGGATTTTGGTGAATTCAAGATTGAGCTTGGCGTCGTTGACCGCTGCCTGGTTGGTCTTGACCGTACCCAGATATTGGCCGACCAGCGCTTCGGCGGTGTCGAGGGTCTGCTTGGCGATGCTGTCTTCCTTGTACAGACCGCGATAACGCTCGACATCGACCTGGGCGTTTTTCAACTGCGCCTGGTTCTGCAGCAAGGTGCCTTCGGCCTGCAGCAAGGCGTTCTGGTACGGGCGCGGGTCGATCTCCGCGAGCACGTCGCCCGCCTTGACCATCTGCCCTTCTTCGAAATTGATCTTCATCAGTTCGCCGCCGACCCGGCTGCGCACATTGATGGTGTTGAGTGCTGTCACCGTGCCCAGCGCCTTGTAATACAGCGGGAAGTCCCCCGTGACCGCCGGCGCCACGCGCACTGGAATTGGCCCGGTGCCACCACCGAAGCCCGGCCGCATCATCCCCGAACGCCCGGCATGCCCGGCCGCCGCCTTCTCGCCGCCCTCCTTGTGGGCTGAACCGGCCGGCCAGAATTTCCAGCAGAGGACGGCGATAACCAACAAGACAAGCAGGCTGATCAGCCAGCGACGAGAGTTGCGTGGGGACGATTGCATGGATTGATTAACCATTGGGCGCGTGGGCTTCTTCTACGGGAGGCTGAACGATAAGCACTGACGGGAATTAAGCAAAGCAGCTTTACCGGCAATTTACCTTCAACTTACGTTTCAAGGTGTGAGGCAAAACACTGATACACAAATGAAAACGGCCTGGACAGGGCCAGGCCGTTAACAATTGTAAAAGCGCTTGTTTCAGAACACTTATTTCAGAACGGCGAGCGCCGCTTCGTAATTAGGCTCTTCGGCAATTTCCTTGACCAGTTCGCTGTGCAGGACGTTGTCGTTTTCGTCCAGAACCACCACGGCACGGGCGGTCAGGCCTTTCAACGGGCCGTCAGCGATGGCCACGCCGTAGTTCTCGATGAACTCGGTGCCGCGCAGGGTCGACAGGTTCTGGACGTTTTCCAGGCCTTCGGCGCCGCAGAAACGCGCTTGGGCGAACGGCAGGTCAGCGGAGATGCACAGCACCACGGTGTTGGCGGTGTCGTTGGCCTGGGCGTTGAACTTGCGCACGGAAGTGGCGCAGGTCGGGGTGTCAACGCTTGGGAAGATGTTCAGCACTTTGCGCTTGCCGGCAAAGTCTTTCAGGGTGACGTCGGACAGATTGCCGGCAACCAGAGAAAAGGCTGGCGCCTTGGAACCGGCTTGTGGCAACTGGCCGTTGACTTGAACCGGGTTGCCTTTAAGGGTGACTTGAGCCATGACTTGAGTCCTTCTGATGTTTTGATTGGAAAGCATGCAAGAGGCCGAAGTTAACCACGAAATTGTCCGACGACCTATGCCCTGTTTGGAAATTGTTGGGTGCCTGCGCGAAAAACTGTATACAAAACCACAACCATTCCCCTGTAGGAGTGAGCCTGCTCGCGATAGCGGACTTTCATATACGCAAATGTTGACTGACACACCGCTATCGCGAGCAGGCTCACTCCAATAATGGATCTGCGGTGTGAAAAATTCTCCGCACTTTTACCAGAGACCCTGTCGATTCAAGTGTGGCCCGTTCGACTAAACAACAAATCCCCACAATCCACGGAGCAACCGCCATGCGATTCATGATCCTTGTAAAAGCCAGCGTCGACTCGGAAGCCGGCATCATGCCCAGCGAAGAGCTGATCACCGCCATGGGCAACTTCAACGAAGAACTGGTCAAGGCCGGCATCCTGATCGATTGCGATGGCCTGCATCCGAGCAGCAAAGGCACGCGCGTGCATTTCTCCGGTGATAAACGCACGGTCATAGACGGGCCGTTCATCGAAACCAAAGAACTGGTGGCGGGCTACTGGATCTGGGAAGTGAAATCAAAAGAAGAAGCCATCGAGTGGGTCAAGCGCTGCCCTAATCCGATGCCGGGCAAGTCTGAAATCGAGATTCGCCAGATATTTTCCGCCGAAGACTTTGGCGCCGAGTTCACCCCTGAAGCGCGTGCGCAAGAAGAACGCGTTCGTGAACAGGCCAAGCAAAACGGCTGAATCCAATATCCCCTGTAGCCGCTGCCGCAGGCTGCGATCTTTTGATGTTGATCGACTGAAACGAGATCAAAAGATTGCAGCCTTTGGCAGTTCCTGCAGTGGGCTGCAGTTATTTGGCGGACTTGAGCTTCAGATACGACTGACGCATGTCGGAAGCCCAGCCATCAATCACGGGTTTGACGTCGTTTGCCGTCATCGCCTGCGTGTCGTTTTCCAACGGTTTGCCGGTGCCTTTGCGCACCACTTGCGCCACGACCTTGTTGTTGCCGCCATCGAGGAAAACCGCCTCGGTGGCCAGAGTGGTTTCCTGATCGCGGATACCACTGGCGGTACTTACCGCGGCGGCGACCAGGGCAATCGGGATCACTTCATACCCGTGCAGGCCTTCGGTCTTGCTGCTGACAGCGGTGATCGCCGCGCGCACCACCATTACGCCTGGGCCGGGGCCGGTTGCAAGCGGCAGGTCTTTGCCGATTTCACGCTTGAGTGCCTGGTCGTAGTAGGAAGTGATGCCATTGAGGGTCTGTTGGGAAATTTTCGCGGTCGGTTGTGGTTTCGGGTAGAGCTGAGTCGGTTCGATGTACACACTGGTGAACTTCTTGACGTCCACCTTTGGATCGACCCAGCGCATCACCTCGGCACCGGACGGCGATTTGGCCTCCTTGAGCTGGCTGTAGTCTTTGAGGAATCCTGAGTACTCTTTCGGGTCGACGGTTTTGCTGGAACAACCCACCATTGCGACGGTGGCAATGCACAGAGTGCCCATCATCACTGCTAGCTTCATGCTGTAACTCCTGTCAGAAGGCCGAAAACTTTGCCTGGGGGAGTTACAGGTATAGCTAAAACTTCAGTAATTGCGATTGCACAGCACAATATTCCCGCAAGGTTGCGCGGCGGATCACAAGCGTCATTTGAAAGACATCGAGCATCCGGCAACGCTGCATCGAGCTCTTGGCCATTGGTGAACTTCTAGAATCCGCTGCATTGGAGCAATCTGAGCCAGAGTGCCCGCAGATGCTGTTGCAGGGCTGGAAGAATATGAACATGGGCGATTAGGCGCTTAAGTGACCGGCTGGAAATTGTCTTCCCTCACCCTAGCCCTCTCCCAGAGGGAGAGGGGACCGATTCGGGGATATTCGAGAGATGCACCGACTTGAGCGATTGGCTTTGAATCCATA
>NZ_QAIU01000511.1:7147-8560 GCF_003061205.1 Pseudomonas sp. HMWF006 | reverse complement strand
TGATTCTACCGCCCTTCGCTCAAGATCGCTTGCTGTTGATCGATAGCCTTGAGCAAAGCTCTCTACCCTGAAAATTCGACAGCCCGTCCCGAGAGTGAATCGCATCGTCGCTGATGCAGTACAATCGCGGCTTTTAATCGCCAACCAGCCGGCCATTCCGATGATCGAACCCAAGCGCGTCTTGCGCGCCCTCGCTGAACACTGGGCACTTCTGGAGCCACTGTGCGAGCACTTCGACCAGGGCACCCTGAGCCTCAACGAACTGCGCACGCAACTGGCCGCCCAACAACTGGACAGCACGCCGCAGGACATCACCAGCCTGCTCGACGTGTGGATTCGCCTCGACATTCTGGTGCCCGTGGCGAAAAGCCCGAACCGTTTCGAGCTCAACGCGCAGATCCACGACTTCCTCGCCTACCTGCGCCGTGAACACCGGCTGGGCCTGTGCCTGGAGATCGAAGCCTACCTGCGTCACCTCGAACGTCTGGCCGGCTACATTCAGGACGCGTTCGACGTCCGCGACGGCAACGACCTCGCCCGCCAGCTGCGCCTGCTCGACATGCGCGTGCGTGACGTGCTGAAAAAGCTCGATAACGACGAGCAGGCGCTGGTGGCCGTGGCCGAACGCGCCAAGACCAGCGACCGGCAGATCCCGCTGCGTCAGCGTTACGCCGAAGTACTGGCGACCTGGGACGAATACGTCGAGCCGATGATTGATCTGGTGAACGCCGACGGCGCTTTCGAGCAAGGTGTGCGCAAGGTCGAAACCGTGCTGCTGAAGATGCTCAGCGAACAGCAGCGCCTCGGCCATCTGGTCGATGACGACATGCTCCTGCGCACCCACGCGCGCATCCTCGAAATGCAGACCAGCGCCCAGCTGACCCTGCGCCACGCCCGTGAACTGCTGCTGCCACTGCGCGAAGAAGCGCGCCGGCACAACGCCGTGACCCGTGGCGCGGCCCTGGCGCTGGCGGCGATCCGCCGTAAAGGCATCGACGCCGTGCCGCAAGCGGCGATGCCGCTGTTCACCCGCCCGCAAAGCACCTTCCTCGGCAGTGCCAGTCAGGTCGAAGCCTACGTCTACGCCCTGGCGCGTTTCGAGCCGAAACCGGCGCGCTTCCCCAAGGCACACAAGACGCAGAAAGCCGGCGATGCCCCACGTGCACCGCGCACCGTGCGCGAGATGGTCGAGCGTTGCGAAGAGTCCCTGCCGATGCCGGATCTGATGACCTGGCTGCTGGAGCAGGAACCGGACGGTGCCACCGACGAATTGCTCTACTGGTTCTCGCGCCTGTCGCGGGAAAAACGCTTCAAGCGCGAGCGTCTGGAACGCCGCGAATATCACACTCACGAGCACCAGGTCAGCCTGCGCTCCTTCGCCCTGCTCTCGGCCAGCGATACCGCCGCCGAGAA
>NZ_QAIU01000511.1:0-7137 GCF_003061205.1 Pseudomonas sp. HMWF006 | reverse complement strand
CTGCCGTCGCTTCTGGATAAATACCGCGACCTGTTCATTCAGGCCGAAGTGCAGACCGTCGAAGAACTCGAAGAAAAAATCATGCGCCGCATGACCCAGCTCGGTTTCGCCGGCGAAGAAAACGGCGTGTACCGTTTCCTGCCGCCGATGCACCGTTTCCTCGATGTGTGCCTGTCGGTGCAACAAGACCGCGATCTGGCGGCCAGCGTGCACAGCGTTCTGCCGCTGCCGGCACCGGTGCTGATCGACGAAGCCGCCGAAGCTAAATTCCTCGAGACTGACGATCCACTGGATCTGTCCGAATTTGACGAAGAAAGCGAAGAAGACGCACTGGCTAGAGCCATTGCCGAAGAACAGGAGTCCGACGCATGAGCCAGGAACGCTACGGCATCCGCCGCTTTGCCCTTTTGAACACCGCCGGTTACAGCCTCGGCCTGTTCCCGCTGGAAGAACCGCTGTCGGTCTACGGTGCGAACAACCTCGGTAAATCGGCGTCGATCAACGCCCTGCAATTCCCGATTCTGGCGCGCATGTCGGACATGAGTTTCGGCAAGTACAGCCTGGAACAATCGCGGCGTTTCTACTTCGCCTCCGACACCAGCTACATCCTCGTCGAAGTGAACCTGCCCCACGGCCCACACGTGATCGGCGTGGTCGGTCGCGGTCCGGGCGGTGGCTTCGGTCACCAGTTCTTTGCCTACGCCGGCAAGCTCGACCTGGCGCATTACCAGAAGAACGACACCTGCCTGCGCCAGAAAGAACTGTTCAGCAACCTTGAGAAAGAAGGCCTGAAAGCCTACGAACTCAAGCCTGATGAACTGCGTCGCTTGCTGGTTGGCGGGCATACTTCGATCCCGCTGGACCTGACCCTGATCCCGCTGCGCTCCACCAGCGAGCAGAGCCTGAAGACCTTCCGAGCGCTGTTCATCAACCTGCTGCACATGCGCGAAATCACTGCGGCCAAGTTGAAGCAGCTGTTCCTCGATGCCTTCGAGCACAGCCTGCGCTCCGGCAGCGTCGACTACATTGCCGCGTGTGAAGAAGCCTTCCGCGATGTGCGCCGCATGGAGCAGGACTACAACTCGCTGGTCGCCGCCGGCCCGTTGGTCGAAGCCTTGGCCAACGGCGTGAAACAGCGTGACGTGCTGCGCGGCAAACTGCATCGCCTGTCGCCGCTGCTCGACTCGTTGCTCGGCACTTGGTCGGACTACGCCAATGCGCGCAAGGAAGAGCTGACGATTCAGGCCGAACACTACCGTCGCGAGCAGGACGATCTGCAAAACGACCAACGTGGCGGCACGCAGGAGCTGATGCGCCTGGAACGGGAAATCTCCGGCATCCAGCGCTGGCTCGGCGAGTTGTCGGTGCTGAAGAACCGCTTCGCGCTGGTCGATGACGTCAAAGTCCTGGAGCAACAATTGCTCGCGGCCAAGGACGCTCACGACGAACTGGCCGGTGCGCTGGCGCAGTCCCGTCAGTTCAGCGCCGAGGATCTGGAAGAGCGTCTGCGCGATCTGGAAAAACGCCTGAAATCGGTGAAGCAGCAACTCGATCACGCCGACAACAACAGTTACGCCCGCCTGCGCGAAGAGTTCTCGCAGCAGGACGTCGAGCGCTTGATGCGCCTGTTCAACAGCGCGCTGTTCAGCCTGCCGCTGGGCGAACACGGCATCACCCTCGACGAGGATGGCGAGTGGGTGAAATCGGTTGAGCTGATTCTTGATGGTTTCAAGGGCGAGCGTTTCGAAGTACCGGGCCTGTCGATCGACATCTCGCACATCGAGCCGCCGGCCCTGCAAGCACTGGCCGACCGTGCCGCGCTGCGCGACCAGAAAGAGCGTCTGGAAAAAGAGCTCAAGCAACTCAAGACTCAACAAGCTGTAGCCTCCGACCGCGCCGCGAGCAAGACCCAGACCGAAGCGCTGTACCAGCAAGTGCTCGACGCGCAGAAGGCCCTGGAAGACTTCCGTCGCACCCAGACCCTGAGCGCCGAAGAAGGCGACAAACTCGAGCAACTGGCGCAGATGGAAGCCGCGCAGGACGAACTCAAGCGCTCCAGCGATGCGTTCACCGAGCGCGTCCAGCAACTGTCGGCCAAGCTGCAACTGGTCGGCCGGCAGATCGCCGACATGGAAGCCAAGCAGCGCACCCTCGACGACGCGCTGCGCCGTCGTCAGTTGCTGCCGGCAGATCTGCCGTTCGGCACGCCGTTCATGGATCCGGTCGACGACTCGATGGACAACCTGCTGCCGCTGCTCAACGATTATCAGGACAGTTGGCAGGGCCTGCTGCGCGCCGACGGTCAGATCGAAGCGCTGTACGCGCAGGTACGTCTGAAAGGCGTGGCCAAGTTCGACAGCGAAGACGACATGGAGCGCCGTCTGTCGCTGCTGATCAACGCTTACGCGCACCGTACCGATGAAGCCCTGACGCTGGGCAAGGCCCGTCGTGCGGCGGTCACCGACATCGCCCGGACCCTGCGCAACATCCGCAGCGACTACGACAGCCTCGAGCATCAACTGGCGCTGTTCAACCGCGAGATCAACAAGCGTCAGGTGTCCAACCTGCAGAGCTTCCGCATCGTCCTCGCGCCGAACAAGGAAGCGCTCAAGCACATCGACCAGATCATCCACAGCGCCGGCCAGTACGAAGAAGGCGAAACCCTGTCGGTGTTCGACCTGAGCCAGAGCGCCGAGCAGGACAACAAGAACGAAGAAGCCAAGGAATACCTGGCGCGGCTGGTGGCGGCGAACCACAACCAACTCGGTCTCAAAGACTTGTTCGAACTGGCGTTCGAGATCACCAAGGTCAACGGTCAGCCGGTGATTCACACCGACATCGACGGCGCGGCGTCCAACGGTACGACCATGACCATCAAGGCGTTGACCAACATGTACTTGTTGCTGCACTTGATGGACCGTGACCTCGCCGGTCGCGTGCGTCTGCCGTACTACCTCGACGAGGCGGCGGACATCGACGAGAAGAACCAGGCTGCCCTGCTGGAAACCAGCCTGCAGCTGGGCTTCGTGCCGATTCTGGCGAGTGTGAAACCGCAGGTTTGCGCCAGTGTCGCCATCGACCTGGAAGGCGGCAGCGGTCCGGCGGGCATCTACATCGACGAGGCGGACTGGAAGTATATCCGTCGTCATGATGTGGTGAAGGCGCCGCTGAACGTTGAAGCAGATGAACCGGAGCTGGATGCGGTTTGATCGGCGTTAACTGACGGCAATAAAAAGGGCCGCGATCCCATCGGATCGCGGCCCTTTTTTATGGCCTGGGGTTTGTGCTGATTTTCAGGGCCTCATCGCTGGCAAGCCAGCTCCCACAGGTTTTTTGTCATGTACAAATTGTGAGTACACCGCCGACCACTGTGGGAGCTGGCTTGCCAGCGATGGCGTACTTCCAGACGCCTGATGAGCTTGAGGTTACTTACCGAGCGAAATCTTTGGCGCCCACGTCAGCCACTCATCCTCGAACTTGTCGAACAGCGGGAACGTCTGCTCAGCCCGCGCCGGATTGCCCATGCGCTCACCGTCCGGCGTAGCGAAAGCAATCCCACCCTGAATCGCCGTCTCCAGCGATTCCGTTCGCACCGTCAGCCCGTTGAACAAGCCGATATCAAAACCGACACCACTGGTGTTCCAGAACCTACTACCGCTACGCACCAACGGCGCGTATTTTGGCTCGATCAGAATATGCACCAACACTCGATCAGCGGTCTGCCCCAGTTCATAACCGGTGACTTTACCCACGGTAATTTCACGGTAAGTCACCGGCACCCCCGGTTTCAGCGAACCACGACGGGCCGCACTCAAGACCAGACTCAGACCCGCCTCTTGCTTGGTCACTTCAGGCGCATGGGCCAAGGCAACAAAGTTCTTCTGCGGGCCGAGGTTCTTCGCCGCCGGCTGCACTTCGATGTACTGCCCAGTAACCAGGGTTTCCAGATTCTGGGTCTTGATCAGACCCAACTCCGGTTTGACCACCCAGAACTGACTGCCCACCCGGGCAATCTTCTCCGGCACTTCAGTGATGCGCGCGGTGAGGATGACCGACTGCAGGTCGTCGGTCAGATCAACGCTTTCGATCTTGCCGACATCCAGCCCCTTGAAGCGAACCGGGGTGCCGCTGCGCAAACCATCGGCGCGATCAACCTTGATCGTCACCACCGCGCCTTTCTGATTGGCTTCGTCATGATTGGCGAACAGACGGAAACGCGGAATGCGCTTCTGCAACGGCGCTTTGGCTTGCGGCGTTTCGAAAGCAATACCGCCGGCCATCAGGGTCTGCAGCGACTCACTCTTCACCTGAATCCCGCCTGTCAGACCACCGGTCAGGGTGATACCGCTGACATTCCAGAAGCGGGTCGATGCGTTGACCAGGTTTTCGTACTCCTTCTCGATGTGCACACCGATGACCAGTTGCTTGCGGGTCTTGGAGAACTGATAGCTCTGCACCGACCCGACCTTGACCTGTTTGTACAGAATCGGGCTGCCGACATCGATGGAACCGAGGACGTCAGTGAACAGCACCAGGTGCAGCCCCGGAGAACGCAGATCCAGCGGCGGCGCTTTGGGGCGTGCCTCGAATTCACGTTTCGGTGCAGCCCCTTTATCACCGGGACGCACGGCGATGTAGTTGCCTTTCACCAACGCTTCCAGGCCGGTGATACCGGCCAGAGAAATCGATGGTTTAACCACCCAGAATTGCGTGCCGTCGACCAGATAATCCTCAGCCAGAGGATCAAGCGTCAGCTCGGCGGTGGCGCTGTTCAGATCCGGATCAACTTTCAACGCTTTCAGGTTGCCGACCTGAATGCCCTTGTACAGCACCGGCGTTCGACCGGCCTGCAGGCCTTCGAAGTCACTGAGTTTGACCTTGACCCGAATGCCGGCAGCGGCGGCGTCGAAGTCTTCGTAAAGACGGAACGGCAGACTCGGGTCAGTCGGCGGACTGTCCTTGCGATTCTCCGGTGTGGCGAAAGCGATACCACCGGCGACGATACTCGCCAGGGATTCGCTGCGCACTTTCACGCCGGACAGGTTGGCGTCGATGCTGATGCCGCTGGCGTTCCAGAACCGCGTGTGTTTGCGCACCAGTTTGGCGTAGGTTGGCTCGATGAAGACTTTGAGTTCAACGGTGCTCTGGTCTTCAGACAGCACGTAGCTTTTGATCTGACCGACCTTGATCTGCTTGTAGAACACCGGACTGCCGCGGTTCAGCGAACCGAGGCGATCGGCCTTGATGGTCAGGTGCAGGCCGGGCTTGGAGTCCGACAGCGGCGGCTCTTCGGCCAGGGCCTTGAACTTGCGGGCGGGCTCGCCTTCACCGGGACTGATCGCGACGTAATTCCCGGACACCAGGGTTTCCAGGCCGGTGATACCGGCCAGGGTCACACTCGGTTTCACCAGCCAGAAGCGCGTGCTGGTCTTGAGGTATTGCTCGACGTCCTTGTTCATCTCGACGGTGGCGATCACGCCCTTGGAGTTGCCTTCGTCATCGAGTTTGAGCGCCTTGACCTTACCGACCGACATGCCCTTGTACATGACCTCGGTCTTGTTGGCCTGAATGCCTTCGCCGCTTTCGAAGCGAACCTGGATTTCAACACCGGTTTCCGTATAGGCACGCCAGCCAAGCCAGCCTCCGATGATCAACGCGATCAAGGGCAACACCCAAATGGCGGACCAGTTCGAGGCCGGTCGGGTTTTCGCTACAGGCAAATCAGTCATGGTCGTCGTCCGACTCCGTGTTATCCCAAATCAGTCGGGGATCGAAAGTTACTGCGGCGAGCATCGTCAGTATCACCACACTGGCGAAGGCGATGGCGCCAAGGTTGGCTTCGACACTGGCAAGCCGGCCGAAGTTGACGACCGCCACCAGAATGGCGATCACAAAAATATCGAGCATCGACCAGCGACCGATGAACTCGATGAAGCGGTACATCCAGATACGTTGCCGTGCGGACAATGGCTGACGTCGTTGCACCGAAAACAGCAGCAAGGCGATGCCCACCAGCTTGAAGGTCGGCACCAGAATACTGGCGATGAATACCACGGCGGCAATCGGGATCATGCCGTGCTGCACCAACTGGATCACGCCGGACATGATCGTGCTCGGATCACCCTGCCCCAAAGAACTGACAGTCATGATGGGCAGCACGTTGGCCGGAATGTAGATAATCGCCGCTGTAATCAACAGCGCCCAGGTCCGGGCCAGGCTATTGGGACGGCGAGCGTGGACCAGCGCGCCGCAGCGAGTGCAGCTTTGCTCATCGGTGTCCGCTTCCTGCCTGTTCAATTCGTGGCATTCGGTACAAATCAGAATGCCCGCATCAATCGCCCGCATGAGCATCCTCTCCTGATAACGCCTGCCAGATCTGATGCGGTGACATCACCACTTCCAGCCAGACCTGAACCAACAACAATCCAATGAAACACACCAGGCCCAGGCCAACGGTGATCGCGGCCATGTCCGCCAGTTTGACGATCGCCACCAGAACGCCCATGAGGTAAACCTCGAGCATTCCCCAGTCTTTGAGGTGGTGGTAAATGCGGTACAGCAACAAGCCGTAGCTGCGACCGGCATCGAAGCGAATCGTCAGCAACACGAACAACTGGCACAGCAACTTGAGCAACGGTATGGCCATGCTGCACAGGAAGACGACGATTGAAACACCCTGCATGTCGGTGTTGAACAGACCGAGCACGCCACTCCAGACCGTATCCTGCGAAGATTGCCCGAGGATATTGAGTTGCATGATGGGCAAAAAGTTTGCCGGGATGTACAACAGCAATGCCGCGATCACCAAGGCAAGGCTGCGCTGCACCACGTTATGGCGATGGGCATACAGTTCGTAACCGCAGCGCGGGCAGATGGCTTTTTCGCCGTGAGCAAGTTGTGGCTTGCGCATCAGCAGGTCGCACTCGTGACAGGCCACCAGGTCTTCCAGCGGTAATTCTGACAGCCCGCGGGCGTCAACCGACTCTGACATACAGGCTCTGGCTCCGAAAAAGATGGGGCTATTCTAGTGTTCTGATTCGAAAATAACTGTGCAAATTTGTTCGCTGACTAAGCAATAATTTTTCTACGGGCAAAACAAAACCCCAACTGCTTTCGCAATTGGGGTTTCGGAATTTA
>NZ_QAIU01000510.1:12347-15925 GCF_003061205.1 Pseudomonas sp. HMWF006 | reverse complement strand
CCTGCACCAGTGCCAGTGACAAGAAAGGTCACGACGCCCTGGTCACCACCCTCCTCAAGGATTGAGCTGCTGCAACCAGCCATTCAGGTCCCGCAGTTCGGCCGCACTGATGCTGTGGCCGACGCCGGGATAGGCGTGAAATTGCGGTTTGTAGTCAAGCTTCTGCAGCAGCGCATTGGCCTCGGTGCCATCGCGATACGACACACGATCATCGGCGGTGCCGTGGCCAATGAAGATGTTCAGGGCCAGAGGGGGTTGCCCGGCCTTCAGTTCGCCCTTCAACACCGGCAATAAACGACCGCTCAACGCCGCAATACCGCCGACCGCCAGCGGCGACCGCAACCCCACTTCGTAAGTCATCATCGCGCCCTGGCTGAAGCCGATCAGGTACACCTTGTCCGGGCTGGCGTGATATTTCTTCGCGGCCTGGGCGATAAAGTCGCGCAGTTTCCGGCCGCTGACCTTCAGATCATCGGTCTCGCCGTTGTAGGCCCCTTCGCCCTTCTTGCGAAACCACTGGTAGCGACCTTCACCCAGCGCCATCGGCGCCTGCACCGACAGGTAGTTGTATTGCGCCGGCAACTGGAACTTCATGCCGATCAGGTCAGCTTCGTTACTGCCGTAACCGTGCAGGAAAATCACCAGCGGCCGCGACTCGGCGTCAGGGTGAACCTGTTCGAGGTACTTGAGCGGCAGATCGGATTGCAGCGTGACTTGAGCCTGGACGGCGGAAGACGCCAGCAGGGTCAACAGGGCAAATACTTTCAACATACAGCCTTCCTCACAACGTGTCGGTTCGGGGGGAGCCTGACACCCTGCGGTCAGTATTCAGATTTGGCGATGTTGCTGATGGCCCCTTCGCGAACAAGCCCGCTCCCACAGAGAAACGCATTTCAAGGTGGCAGCGCGCCTGCTCGCGAATGTATTCGCCGCAGATCTGTCAGTCGTTGGACAGCTTGCCCGTCCGGAACGGCACTCGACCCGCGACTTTCGCCTGCCAGATCCCCGGTTGGGTGTAACGCCCACGGTCGATGGCAAACAACACGCCGCTGGTACCGGCGCACACGGTGGTCACGCGATCCTGCAGCGGATCGACCACTTCAAACAGTGCATCGCCCTGCTCGACCCACTCGCCCGCATTGCGCAGAAAACTCACCACACCATGGTGTGGCGCGAACAGATATTCAGTGCCCTCGAACGGCAGGCCCTCGCAGCACGCGTCCGGCGCGGTCGGCCATTCGCCGCTGATAAAGCCCTGCTCGGCGAGAAAACCGAGAATCGCTTCGCAATTGGCCTGGGCCTGATCGACCCGGGTGTCGCCCATGCTGCCCAGCTCCAGGGTGGTGGCGAGGTTGGCCAGTGGAATCGCGGCCTGGGGAAATGCCCGCGCCAGGCGCAGCCACGGCGTCGAGCAGGACTCATCGAACGAACTGCCGCCGGAATCTTCACACAACAGCGCCACGCCAGCCTTCAGCCGTGCCGCCAGCGATTGCCATCGCGGCCAGTGCTGCGGCAGCGCGTAAAGGTGGATCGCGGCATCGAAATCGCAATGCAGATCAAGGGTGATGTCGGCATCGCAGGCGTGGCGCAGCAACAAGCGATGCAGGGCTTCCAGTGGCGAGGCCGGAGCCGGCAGCTCCTCGAACAGCTGAAGCATGGTCTGGCGGATCAAGGCGATGTTGGCCTCGGCATCGCGGCCCAGACGCTCGCCGATCTGCGCCGCCACCGGTGCGCTGAGTTCGACGAAGGCGCGGTTGAAGTTCTTGCCGCTGCCCAGTTCGAAACGGCCCATGTGCGCACCTTGCAGATGCTGGTCCAGCCCGATCGGGTTGGCCACCGGCACCAGTTCGATCACGCCCTGCAAACGGCCTTGCTGTTCGAGCGCGTTCAGACGCTGCTTGAGTTCCCAGGCGGTGCGCATACCCGGCAGTTCATCGGCGTGCAGGCTGGCCTGGATGTAGGCCTTGCGCGGGCCCGCGCCGTAACGGAACACGCTGAGGGAGCGTTCGCTGCCCAGGTGGCTCCAGGGTAGAACATGGTCGATGCGTTGCATGGGATATCTCCTGAAAACCGGATCTCGCAGATCCCCTGTAGGAGTGAGCCTGCTCGCGATAGCGGTAGATCAGACAACAGTGATGTTGAATGCTAAACCGCTATCGCGAGCAGGCTCACTCCTACAAGGTTCTCGCCACCATTAGAGCGTAAAAAAAGTGGCCGGCGCAGTGCGCGGGCCACTTTTTTCTACAGCGTATTAATGGCCGTACACGTCAAAGTCAAAGTACTTGTCCTGCACTTGCTTGTACTTGCCATTGGCGCGGATTTCGGTGATGGCCTTGTTGAACTGCTCGGCCAGGGCGGTATCGCCCTTGCGCACGGCAATGCCGGCGCCACCGCCGAAGTACTTGGCGTCTTCGTAGGTCGGGCCGACGAATTCGAAGCCTTTGCCGGCGTCGGTTTTCAGGAAGCCGTCACTCAGGTTGACCGAGTCGGCCAGCATCGCGTCGATACGGCCGGAGACCATGTCGAGGTTGGCTTCCTGTTGCGAGCCGTAACGCACCAGCTCGATGCCGGCCGGAACCAGCACTTCGGTGGCGTAACGGTCGTGGGTACTGGCACGCAGCACGCCGACTTTCTTGCCCTTGAGCTCGGTCAGCGGGTCCTTGACGCCGGAACCTTCCTTCATCACGAAGCGCGCCGGGGTGTGGTAGTACTTGATGGTGAAATCAACGTTTTTCTTGCGGTCGTCGGTGATGGTCATCGAGGACAGGATCGCGTCGATTTTCTTCACTTTCAGCGCCGGGATCAGGCCATCGAACTCTTGCTCGACCCAGGTGCACTTGACTTTCATCTGCTCACACAGCGCATCACCGATGTCCACGTCGAAACCGGTGAGTTTGCCGTCAGGGGTTTTCATCGAGAATGGCGGGTAACCGGCTTCGATACCGATGCGGATCGGCTTGGCGTCTTCGGCCACGGCGGTCAGGGACAACATCGACAGTGCCAGGGCACCGAACATCACTAGCTTCTTCATTTATAACTCCTGTGTGCGGAGGCTTTTATTGGCAGCTTCGATTCAGCGTTCGGTCATGGCCAATGGGCGGCAAAAACCGAAGTGGCCGGCAGTCTATGGCGCCGCGCACAGGGCAAATTGTTTTTAAGCGACAAATACTTACAGGAATTCGGCAAGGCGATTGACCGGGGTCAACCGCTGCGCCGTCGTGGTGCAAAGGCTGTAGGACAAGCCCTCGATCGGCCCACAAATCAACTGGAGGAGACGCCGAAGGCTACGATCTTTTAACGCTGGTTCGGGCGGCAGAACACTTTCGGCTGCATACCCACGCAGAGCGTGGGAACGCTTGGCCCGTTCAACAGATCGCCGTCTTCGGCAACAGTTGCATGTGCTTTCAGCAGGCGCAGTTGACGGGACTCCCGGCGGCGTGCGGCAGGCTCAGTTCGAACCCTTCGTCCAGCCAGCCGGTGACACCGCCAAGCATTTCCTTGACCGGGTAACCCAGCGCCGCCAGTTTCACCGCTGCCTTGTTGGCGCCGTTGCAGTGCGGGCCGGCGCAATACACCAC
>NZ_QAIU01000510.1:10710-12337 GCF_003061205.1 Pseudomonas sp. HMWF006 | reverse complement strand
GCACATGGCCGCGCTCGAACGCCAGCGGCCCACGTACATCAACCAGCACGAAGTCGATTTCCCCGGCTTCCTGGCTGCTGTAGACGTCGGAGCAATCGGTTTCGAAAGTCAGACGGTTGCTGAAATGCATCAGGGCAATGGCCGAGGGGGCGGCAGGAATGTCGCGAACCAGGCTGGTCATAGGTGTTGCTCCTTTATCTGAACGGGTGTGAACAGACTTTATCGAGCCGGCGCTCGGCGCTACAGTGGCGCACAAGACACCCACCGGGAATTTTCCGCCAAATGCACACCTCACCAGGGCTGGTCGCGATTCTGGCCTACGATGGCCTCTGTACCTTCGAATTCGGCATCGCCGTGGAGATCTTCGGCCTGGCCCGACCGGAGTTCGATTTCCCGTGGTACACGCATGCGATTGCCGCGGTCGATCAAGGCCCGATGCGCGCCATGGGCGGGATTCAGGTGTTGGCAGATGGTGGCCTGGAACTGCTGGCCGACGCGCGTACCATCATCATTCCCGGTTGGCGCGACCGTAACGCCGCCGTGCCGCCGGCGTTGATCGACGCTTTGCGTCAGGCCCACGCGCGGGGCGCCCGATTACTGTCGATCTGCTCCGGGGTGTTTGTGCTGGCGGCCAGCGGCCTGCTCGACGGTCACGGCGCCACGACTCACTGGCGCTACACCACGGAACTGGCTGAGCGGTTTCCGGCCATTGCAGTCGATCCGGACGTGCTGTACGTCGACGCCGGCCAGTTGATTACCTCGGCTGGCAGCGCTGCGGGCATCGACGCCTGCCTGCACCTGGTGGCGCGGGACTTCGGCACCCAGGTCGCCAACACGGTGGCGCGGCGTCTGGTGATGTCGCCGCAACGCACCGGCGGTCAGGCGCAGTTCATTCCGACCCCCGTCAGCGCGACGCCGCGCAACGATTTGTCACGGGTGATGCAGTGGGCCCGCGAGCGCCTGCACCAACCGCTGGAGGTGCGCGATCTGGCCAATGAGGCGGCGATGAGCGAGCGGACCTTTTTGCGGCGGTTCACCGAGGCCAGTGGTCAGTCGCCCAAGGCGTGGTTGCAGCATGAACGGCTGGCGCGGGCGCGAGAGTTGCTGGAGAGCACACCGCAGCACACCGAACAGATTGCCCAGCGCTGCGGGTATCGCTCGGTGGAAAGTTTTCGCGTGGCGTTTCGCAGCGTGGTGGGGGTGCCGCCGTCGGTGTATCGGGAGCGGTTCGGGCGTGGGGACAACGCAACTTCCTGAGGTGATCCCAGGGGCTCCTTTGCGGGCAAACCCGCTCCCACAGGCTTTAGCGGTGATTGACTCCCGTGGGATCGGGCTTGCTCGCCGAAAGGCCGGCAGAGGCGCCAATGGACTATGGCCGGCGCAGCAAATAGGTATCCATTATCCACCCATGCTCAGCCCGTGCCGCCTTGCGCACCCGCTCAATCTCATCCGCCACGTCTCCCAACTTGCCACTGATCAGAATCTCGTCCGGCGTGCCCAGGTACGCGCCCCAGTAAATCGACGTCGCGGGATCCGCCACCCGCCGATAGGCCTCTTCGCCATCGAGCATCACCACCAGACTCTCGGCCTCACTCACCTGCCCCGCCGCCAACCGCCGACCGGTGGT
>NZ_QAIU01000510.1:1357-10700 GCF_003061205.1 Pseudomonas sp. HMWF006 | reverse complement strand
GCTGCTTCAGCCGATTCAACTCATCGACACTGGCGATATAGTCGACCTCGCCGCGCTCGCGCTCCGGGCTGTGGGCTTCGGCAAAGCGATAGGCACGATCGGTGATGTAGCGCGCACAGATCTCCCGGCGCAGGTCGATCAGTTTGTCCTTGCTCTGGCCCTTGTCCATGAGGAAGAACACATCGACGCGGTTCAGCGCCTTCACCGCCTGCATCGTGATGTAGTCCGGATGACCGGCGCCGATGCCAATCACCAGTAGTCGTTTCATCAGAGCACTCCCTCAGGGTCTATGCCGGGCAAGCGTAGCCGCCATCGACCGTTGAACTGCAATTCGATCGACGCCAGCGGCTCGACATCAATTGCGTTGAACGCCGCGCCCTGCACAACCTGCATCAATGCCGCACGGACCACGAACGGATGGGTGACAGCGACCACATGGCCAGGCGCCGACTGCACTTGCATCAGCCATGCCGCCACCCGGGCGCCGAGTTGCGTAACGGATTCCCCCCCAGGCGGCACAACCTGTGGATCGCTGAGCCACGCGTGCAACGCTTCGCCCTCCTCGCGCTGTACATCCTTGATCGACTGGCCATGCCAGTGGCCCCAATCGCAGTCACGCAATGCGTCCTCCACGTCAGCATCGGCACCAAACCACGCGGCCGTCTGGCGCGTGCGCAACTCGGGGCCGCAAAGCAAGCGGCGCGGCCGGGGGTAGCGGGCGGCCAGCGCGTCCGGCGCCAGCGCGATATTTTCAACGGGCTCGTTCGTAGGAAAACGCGCCAGTTTTTGTGCGACGGTTCGCGCATGGCAAATCAAAGTCAAACGGGTGGTCTGCACGGTGCATCGCTCGCTCAGGAGGCATGAAAAACAACGGCGCAACGCCGACGGGTCGGCAATTGTGCCGTAAACCGCGGGCTGCGGGACAACACAAAACGCGCCGGAGCGTGCTCGTACTGTTAGAAAAGCGGCAATCTCTGACACCACCATGGGCAACGGACTACAAAGCCGGTCGACTTTCATGTAGGCCTTGTTACACGGGCATTTCGCACCCTTTTGGAGCCTGTTCAACATGGCGAAAAATTCACTAGACATGTAGCGTCAGTTACATAAATACTGTTTTAACGGATTGTGAAGCGAATTCGACACCCCCCATCCAGCAGGAGCCCGGATGCCCCCTCTCAGAGACCTGATCACTGACCCTGGCCTTGAACTGACGCCATCAGAGCGCAAAGTCGTGCGCGCCTTGCTCGATCAGTATCCGCGCAATGGCCTGGGGCCAATGGCACGCCTGGCCGAACACGCCGGTGTCAGCGATCCGACTATCGTGCGTCTGGTCAAAAAACTCGGTTTTGGTGGTTATGCCGAATTCCAGGATGCGTTGCTCAGCGACATGGACCATCGCCTGCGCTCGCCGCGTACTCTGTTGCAGCCACGTGCGCAACAGCACAAGGACGATGCCTGGAGCCACTACCTGGGCGACAGCCATCGCCTGCTGGTCGAAACCCAATCGCTGACCCAGCCCGAAGACGTGCGCATCCTCAGCGACTGGCTGCTGGATACCCGTCATCAGGTGTACTGCTTTGGCGGGCGTTTCAGCAGCCTGATGGCCACCTACCTGCTCAATCACCTGCGCTTGCTGCGTCCGGGCTGTTTTGCCCTGGAAGACAACGCGCAATTGCCCGACCGACTGTTCGACCTGCAGCGTCAGGACGTGGTGCTGGTGTTCGACTATCGCCGCTATCAGACCCAGGCCCTGCGTGTCGCCAGCGCGGCGAAACACAATAACGCGCGGGTGGTGCTGTTCACCGATATCTACGCCTCGCCCCTGCGCGAACTGGCCGACCTGATCATCAGCGCCCCGGTGGAGTCGGCCTCGCCGTTCGACACCATGGTTCCGGCACTGGCGCAGGTCGAGGCGCTGATTGCCTGCCTGACCCTGCGCAGCCCGGATCTGGCCGATCGCCTGGAAGGCATCGACGCCCTGCGCAACGACTTCAACACCCACCTGCTGGAGGATAAATAAGGATGTTCAGCCTTCCCCACCGCTCGCCGCGGGATCTGCCGTTTGTCACCGATCACAGCGCATTGCTGCTGGTGGACATGCAGCGTGCCTGGCTCGAACCGCAGTACGACCCGCACCTGAACGGACCGGATGCCGAATACTTCCTGACCCGCACCCACATGCAGGTGGTGCCCAACCAGCGCCGGTTGCTCAGCGCCTTTCGCGAAGCGCGGCAGAACGTGCTGCACACCATCATCGAGAGCCTGACCGCCGACGGCCGCGACCGCTCGCTGGACCACAAACTGTCGGACATGCACCTGCCCAAGGGCAGTGAGCAGGCGCGGATCATCGACGACCTGACCCCGGTGGAAAACGAGATCGTCTTGCCGAAAACCTCGTCCGGGGTGTTCAACTCGACCAACATCGACTACGTGCTGCGCAACCTCGAAACCCGTCACTTGATCATCGCCGGCATTGTCACCGACCAGTGCGTCGACATGGCCGTGCGCGACGCCGCTGACCGTGGCTATCTGGTGACCCTGGTCGAAGACGCCTGCGCCACCTACACCCCGGCGCGGCATGACGCCTGCCTGAATGCGATCAAGGGCTACTGCTGGATCACCGACACGCAAACCGTGCTCGGCCGGTTGCAGGAGATGCGCCCATGAGTGCACGCCTGACGCCGCTGCCGATGACCACCATCGTCACCACCGACCTGATCGGCATTACCCGGGGCCGCTCGTTTCCCACCGATGAGCTGGAGCATTATCAAGCCGCCGGCTGCGGCTGGGTGCCGGCCAACAGTGCGCTGACGCCGCAGGATGTCATCGCCTCGACCAACCCGTGGGGCGCTTATGGCGATCTGCGGCTGATTCCGGACCTGAGCAGCCGCGTCACTGTCGGCAACGGCCCGGAAGCCGATGCGCCAGCGCTGGACTTTATCCACGGTGATATCCGCGAAACCGATGGCCGCCCGTGGGGCGCCTGCCCGCGCACGTTGCTGCGTGACGAAATCGAACGATATCGCGACGTACTGGGCCTGCAGGTCAACGCCGCGTTCGAACACGAATTCAACCTGCACGCCGGGTTTGCCGAACACCTGGCGTTTTCCCTCGAAGCCCAGCGTCAGGGCGCCGAATTCGGCGGCTGGCTGCTCAGCGCCTTGCGCGCCGGTGGCGTCGAGCCAGAAATGTTCCTGCCCGAATACGGCAAGCATCAATACGAAATCACCTGCCGCCCGACCCTTGGCGTGGCGGCGGCAGACCGTGCGGTGAACGTGCGCGAAATCACCCGTGAGATTGCCCGGCAAATGGGCCTGGATCTGAGTTTCGCACCGAAAACTGCCGCCGATGCCGTGTGCAACGGCGTGCACCTGCACGTCAGCCTGCTCGATCTGGCGGGTCAGCCGCAGCTCTACGACGCGGGTACCAGCAACGGTTTGTCGAGCCTTGGCCAGCATTGGGCGGCGGGGATTCTGCACTATCTGCCGGCGCTGTGTGCGTTCACCGCTCCGACGCCGGTGTCCTACGAGCGCCTGCAGCCGCATCACTGGAGTGCGTCTTATGCCTGTCTGGGCCAGCAAAATCGTGAAGCGGCGCTGCGCATCTGCCCGACCGTGACACTCGGCGGCAAATCCGTGGCCAACCAGTTCAACCTGGAGTTCCGCGCCATGGACGCCACCGCCTCGCCGCACCTCGCGATGGCCGCGCTGCTGATCGCCGGACGGCTGGGCATCGAACAGCGCCTGGCGCTGAACGCCATCACCGATGAAATTCCCGATTCACTCAACGACGAGCAACGCAAGGCCCGGGGCATCGTTGCCCTGCCCGCCTCGCTGGCCCAGGCGCTGGATTGCCTGCGTGACAGTGCAGCCTTCAATGAATGGCTGCCCAAGCCCTTGCTCGACACCTACCACGCCCTTAAAACCGAGGAACTGGCGCTGACGGAACAGCTCTCGCCCGCTGACCTGTGTGAGCACTATGCACGCCTGTACTGAATCCACCGAGTCGGGGTTGTACACCCGCCCGGTCTACAACCTGAGCCGCGAAGATTCATCGCATCCGTTGATCCTGGTGTGCGAGCACGCCAGCCGCTACATCCCCGAGGCCCTGAACAATCTGGGCCTGGACGATGCCGCCGCCCGCGAGCACATTGCCTGGGACATCGGCGCACTGCAACTGGCAGAAGCACTGTCGGAAACACTCGGGGCGACACTGTTGAGCGCCAACTATTCACGGTTGCTGATTGATCTGAATCGTCCGCGCCATGCGCCGGACAGCATTCCGGCGCAGAGCGAGATTTACCAGGTGCCGGGCAACCGCGAGCTGGACGAAGCCAGCCGCGAATACCGCCGCCAGACGCTGTTCAAACCGTTTCACGCGCGCTTGCAGACGTTGATCGACGCCCGCATCGCCAAAGGCCAGCCGGTACGGGTGGTGGGGATTCACAGTTTTACCCCGGTGTATTACGGCCAGCCACGACCGCTGGAAATCGGCGTGTTGTTCGGGCAGGCGAAAGCCTATGCGCAACGTGTGCTCGACGGCCTCGGCGAACTTGCGCTGAAGGTCGCCGGCAATCAGCCGTACAAGATTGACCCGCTGGGCGACATGACTGTGCCGGTGCATGGCGATGCCCGAGGCCTGGATTCGGTGCTGATCGAGGTGCGCAACGATCTGCTGCGCAGCCCGCAAGCCGTGTCCCTGTGGGCCGAGCGCCTGGCGCCACTGCTGTAACGAATGTTGTAGAAACTGCAGATGCTGTAAATGACGGACCGACATAACAACTAAAAACGCTCGATAAGCTGACAAGGAGTTGCGCTTCATGGAAATAGAAGAGTTCGGCTACAAACAGGAGTTGAAACGTAGCCTGACACTGACCGACCTGGTGGTGTACGGGATGATCTTCATGATCCCCATCGCCCCGTTCGGCGTGTATGGCTACGTCAATGCCGAGGCGCCCGGGATGGTGCCGCTGGCCTACATCATCGGCATGGTGGCAATGCTGTTCACCGCGTTGAGCTACGGCAGCATGGCCAAGGCTTTTCCGATCGCCGGCTCGGTATATTCCTACGCGCAGCGCGGTCTCAATCAACACGTCGGGTTCATTGCCGGCTGGCTGATGCTGCTCGATTACCTGCTGATTCCGCCACTGCTCTACGTCTATGCAGCAATGGCGCTCAATCACCTGTATCCGGACATTCCGAAAGTCGGCTTCATTCTGGCGTTTCTGGTCAGCGCCACCTTCGTCAACCTGCGCGGCATCACCTTCACCGCACGGATGAACATCATCTTCCTGCTGGCGCAACTGGTGGTGCTGGGGATTTTCTTGTTCTACGCCTGGAACGCCCTGCACCACGGCGGCGGCAACGGCGAGCTGACCCTGGCGCCGCTGTATCACCCGGAAACGTTCAACTTCGCCCTGCTGATGCAAGCGGTGTCGATTGCGGTGCTGTCGTTCCTCGGCTTCGATGCGATTTCCACCCTCGCGGAAGAAATCAAGGGCGATCCGGGCAAAAGCGTCGGCAAAGCGGCGCTGATCACATTGCTGGTGATGGGGGTGATTTTCGTCGCACAGACCTGGATCGCCACCGATCTGGCAGCAGGCATGGGCTTCAAGTCCGCCGACACTGCGTTCTATGAAATCGCCGAAATCGCCGCCGGCAGCTGGCTGGCGACCCTGACCGGGGTGGCGACCGCGCTGGCCTGGGGAGTCGCGGTGGCAATCACCTCGCAAGCCGCGGTCTCGCGCCTGCTGTTCGGCATGGCTCGCGACGGCAAGTTGCCGAAAGTGCTGGCCAAGGTGCACCCGACACACAACACGCCGTACCTGAGCATTTATCTGGTGGCGGTGCTGTCGCTGGTGATCTGCTACCTGTTCATCAACTCGGTCGACACCCTGACCTCGCTGGTCAACTTCGGCGCGCTCAGCGGCTTCATGCTGCTGCACCTGACGGTGATCAACTACTACTGGCGTCGGCAAAAGTCCGGTCAGGTCGTGCGTCACCTGATCTGTCCGGTGATCGGCTTCATCATCGTCGCGGCCATCATGTACAACATGGGCGTCGATGCGCAGAAACTCGGCCTGATCTGGATCGCTCTGGGCCTGGTGTACCTGTTCTTCCTCAACAAGCTCGGCGCCAGTACCGCGCTGCCTGACCCGAGCAACGGCTGACAAGAAAAAGAGCGGCGTCTGACAACAGATCAGGCGACCGCCGATTTAACGCGTGGACACCGACAGTGATAGTCAGGTTCGGCGAATTCGCCGGACCTTTTGATACAGGAGTACATCCATGCTGGTCTTACGCCCAGTGGAACCCGGCGACCTGCCGCAATTGCAACAATTGGCGCGCGATAGCCTGGTCGGCGTCACGTCGCTGCCGGACGACAGTGAACGCCTGCGCGATAAAATCGCCGCGTCCTGCGCCTCGTTTGCCAGCGAGGCCACGGCACCGGGGCCGGAAAACTACTTCTTCGTGCTCGAAGACCTCGACAGTCAACGCCTGCTCGGCTGCTCGGAGATCCTCGCCACCGCCGGTTTCAAGGAACCGTTCTACAGTCTGCGCAACCGCCACTTCACCAGTGCCTCGCGGGAGTTGAACATCGAGCACGGTGTACCGGCGCTGTCGCTGTGCCACGACCTCAACGATCACACCCTGTTGCGCGGTTTTCATATCGACGCGGAACTGGTGCGCACGCCGTTTTCCGAGTTGCTGTCGCGGGCACGCCTGCTGTTCATCGCCGCCCACGCGCCGCGCTTCGCCGAAGCGGTGATCACCGAAATCGTCGGCTACAGCGACGAGAACGGCCACTCGCCGTTCTGGGATGCGCTGGGCAAACATTTTTTCGACCTGCCCTACGTCGAAGCCGAGCGCCTGTGCGGATTGCAAAGCCGCACGTTCCTCGCCGAACTGATGCCGCAATACCCGATCTACGTGCCGATGCTGCCGCCCGCCGCACAGCAATGCATTGGCCGCATTCACCCGGACGGCCAGGAAGCGTTCGACATTCTTGAGCGCGAAGGTTTTGAAACCAACAGCTACATCGACCTGTTCGATGCCGGCCCGACCCTGTATGCACGCACGGCGAACATCCAGTCGATCGCCCGCAGCCAGACGCTTGAAGTGCAGCAACAGGCGCACATTGATGCGCGCGGCGGTTACCTGCTGAGCAACGACTCGCTGCACGGCTACCGGGCGATTGTAGCCGAACTGGATTACCGCCCCGATCAACCGCTGGCCCTCACCCCGGCAATGTGTGCGGCGCTGAATGTGACCGACGGCAGCCTGATCCGCCTGATTGCCCTGTGAACCGCGCCCGGTCTCGCACCCAACGACAGTGCCCGAGCAGGCGCGCAGAAGGAGTTACAGCATGATTGTCCGCCCGGTTAAAGTCAGCGACTTGCCAGCCTTGATGACACTGGTGCAACAGGCCGGCCCGGGGTTTACCACCCTGCCGGCCAACGAAGAGCGTCTGGCCCACCGGGTACGCTGGGCGCAACGGGCGTTTGCCGAACAGGTGGAACGTGCCGACGCCGACTACCTGTTCGTGCTCGAAGACGACGACCTGCGCGTGGTCGGTGTCAGCGCGTTGACCGGGGCCGTGGGCCTGCGCGAACCCTGGTACAACTATCGGGTCGGGCTGACAGTCAGTTCGGCCCCGGACCTGGGCATTCAGCGGCAGATTCCGACGCTGTTCCTCAACAACGAACTGACCGGCCAGTCGGAGCTGTGCTCCTTGTTTCTGGGGCATGACCACCGTCAGGGCAGCAATGGCCGCCTGCTGTCGTTGGGGCGCTTGTTGTTCGTTGCCGAGTTCCCGCACCTGTTCGGCGAAAAAATGATTGCCGAACTGCGCGGCAGCGCCGATGAACAGGGCTGTTCGCCGTTCTGGGACAGTCTGGGCCGGCACTTCTTCCAGATGGACTTCAGCCATGCCGACCACTTGTCGGGGCTGGGCAACAAGTCGTTCATTGCCGAACTGATGCCACGTCAGCCGTTGTACACCTGCCTGCTCACCGAACAGGCGCAAGCGGCCATCGGTCAGGCGCACCCCAACACCGAACCGGCACTGAAAATCCTCCAGGCCGAGGGGTTCGCCCATAAGGGCTATATCGACATTTTCGACGGTGGCCCGGTGATCGAAGCGCCAGTGCGCAGCATTCGCACCGTGCGCGACAGCCTGGAGCTGACCCTGAGCCTTGGCACCCCGGACGAGCAGGCGCCGCTGTGGCTGATCCACAACCGTCGCCTGGAAAACTGCCGCATCACCGTCGCGCGGGCCCGTCGGGTCGGCAGCAGCCTGGTGATCGACCGCCTCACAGCCAAACGCCTGCAACTGCAACCGGGCAATTCAGTGCGCGCAGTGATGCTGCCCAATCAACAGCAGCAGGCGGTCGCGGCCTGAATCGTCATCTGCCAGGAGATTCCCTGTGGCGAGGGAATTGATCCCGGTTCGACTGCGCAGCATTCGCAGAATCTCGAAATACGACAGGTTTGAAGAAGGCAGGTGATTGGCTCAGGGGCCGCTTCGTAGCCCATCGGGGATAGATCCCCTCGCCACCGATCAATCAGGTATCCACAGGTAAATCCCCTCCTATAGCGTTGATCGCTGATGAATCCTTTCAGCGCAGAATCCCCCCTCCCAGGTCACCCTCGCAAATTCGTCATGATCCTTGACCCATTCGCGTGATAGCCTTTTCATCCTTCGGCGTTGACACATTTGCTCAAGCCTTCCATTCCTTTGTATTGGTGGAACTCGTATGACCCGGCTTTCCCATCAAGATTTGCGCCGTAGTTTCCGTCAGCTGCTGGCTTCCGACACCTGCTACCACACGGCTTCGGTGTTCGACCCGATGTCCGCCCGCATCGCCGCTGACCTGGGTTTTGAAGTGGGGATTCTTGGCGGTTCCGTGGCCTCGTTGCAGGTGCTGGGCGCTCCGGACTTTGCCCTGATCACCCTCAGCGAGTTCGCCGAACAGGCCACCCGTATCGGTCGCGTCGCCCAATTGCCGGTGATCGCCGACGCCGACCACGGCTACGGCAACGCCCTCAACGTGATGCGCACCATCGTCGAACTGGAACGCGCCGGCGTCGCCGCCCTGACCATCGAAGACACCCTGCTGCCCGCGCAATTCGGGCGCAAATCCACCGACCTGATCACAGTCGCCGAAGGCGTCGGCAAAATCCGTGCGGCGCTGGAAGCCCGGGTCGATTCGGAAATGGCGATCATCGCCCGCACCAATGCCGGCATTCTGCCCAACCAGGAAATCATCAGCCGCACCAAGCAATATCAGGCGGCGGGCGCCGACGGGATTTGCATGGTCGGGGTTCAGGATTTCGATCAG
>NZ_QAIU01000510.1:1218-1347 GCF_003061205.1 Pseudomonas sp. HMWF006 | reverse complement strand
CACTGCGCTGAATCCGATTTTGAATTCAAATGGATCTTTCAGGTCGCCGTATTCATCACAAACAACGCGATCAGTCCCCTCTCCCTCCAGGAAGGAGAACTATTGGGGGATGCTCGGGAGCTACGCCGA
>NZ_QAIU01000510.1:0-1208 GCF_003061205.1 Pseudomonas sp. HMWF006 | reverse complement strand
TGACCGTGCCGCTGATGCTGGTGACCTACGGCAACCCGGCGCTGCGCGACGACAAACGTCTGGCCGAACTCGGTGTGCGCGTGACCATTGATGGGCATGGCGCTTACTTTGCGGCGATCAAGGCGACCTACGACAGCCTGCGCGAACAGCGGCAGATCTTTACTCAGGCGTCCGATTTGAGCGCGACCGAGTTGACGCATACCTACACACAACCGGAGGAATACATTCTCTGGGCCAAGGAATACATGAGCGTGAAGGAGTGATGCACACGCTTTACCGGCCCTTTCGCGAGCAGGCTCGCTCCCACATTTGATCGGTGTCGAACACGAGTATTGTGTTCACCCAAGATCCACTGGGGGAGCGAGCCTGCTCGCGAAGGCGTCGGCCAGATCGCGCACGACCACAAACCGGTGCATCGCACAGGCGGCCATGTCGCTGAGTTCTGAATGAGTGTTGAGGAAGAGCACCGGGGATTCGGCGTCGTAGGTGTCGATGGGGAGGAAGCGGGGCATTACTTGGTCGGTCATAGCGTTCACTCCAAAAGGGTCAGGTTCTGTATTCGACCGGCCAAGATCGTTGCAGAGTTTTCTGCGAGCCGAGACTATAAGAGCCGCGTTCAACGGCCGCAATGAGCGCTTCTGTCGGACTTTTCAGTATTTTTTGTACGCCGTTCGCGACTTCCATTTATCCCACAAAAGCCCCTCACCCTAGCCCTCTCCCAGAGGGAGAGGGGACTGATTGGGGGATGCTCGGGAGCTACGCCGGCTTGTGACACTGCGCTGAATCCGATTTTGAATTCAAATGGATCTTTCAGGTCGCCGTGTTAATCACAAACAACACGGTCAGTCCCCTCTCCCTCTGGGAGAGGGTTAGGGTGAGGGCAAATGCACCTGACACCCCTCCCGCATCAGTCACACCACAAACCCACTCACCGCGGCTTGGAGAGCTCCATGATCATCCGCGACAACAGATAAATCCGCGGCGCCACGCTCGCCACTTCGGCGTACTCCTCCGGCGTGTGAATATTGCCGCCGACAATCCCGAAACCATCCAGCGTCGGCGTACCCACCCCGGCAGACAAACTGGCATCCGCCGCGCCCCCACTGCCCTCCTCGGTCAGTTTGCGGCCGATCTCGCCGTAAATCCCCTGGGCCATCGCCATCAGGCGATCCGACTCGGGCGTCTGCGGCATTGGCGGCAAACCACGC
>NZ_QAIU01000509.1:32991-33908 GCF_003061205.1 Pseudomonas sp. HMWF006 | reverse complement strand
GCCACATAGGCTGCACAAAACGTGGTGTGGGCGATCCAGATGGTGACAATGCCACGCTCCTGCGGCCAGCCGATCAACTGCGCCATCGCCACGAACAGCAGCAACAGCGACAGACCGGTGATCACCTCAGGCATCACCAACGGCGCGGTGACCAGGCCACCGAACAGGGTGCGCCCCTTGAAGCGCGTCACACGAGTCAGCACAAAAGCGGCGAGGGTGCCCAGTGCAACGGCGGCAATCGCGGTGTAGCAGGCGATTTCCAGCGAGCGCACCACCGAGCCCATCAGTTGCGTGTTGTCGAGCAGCCCGACGTACCACTTCACCGACCAGCCGCCCCACACCGTCACCAGTTTCGAGGCGTTGAACGAGTAGATCACCAGGATCAGCATCGGCAGATAAATGAACATCAGGCCGAAGATCAACATGAACTTGGAAAAACCGAAGCGTTTCATCCCCGTGCCTCCATCTCTTTGGCCTGGCTGCGGTTGAACAGCAGAATCGGCACAATCAGGATCAACAGCATCACCACCGCCAGGGCAGACGCCACCGGCCAGTCGCGGTTATTGAAGAACTCTTGCCACAGCACGCGACCGATCATCAGCGTCTCCGGGCCACCCAGCAGTTCCGGAATCACGAACTCGCCGACCACCGGAATGAACACCAGCATGCAGCCGGCGATGATCCCGTTCTTGGCCAGCGGTACGGTGATTTTCCAAAAGTTGTTGAAGTTGCTCGAACCCAGGTCCGACGCGGCCTCCAGCAGGCTACCGTCGTGCTTCACCAGGTTGGCGTACAGCGGCAACACCATGAACGGCAGGTAGGCGTAAACCACACCGATATACACCGCAGTGTTGGTGTTGAGGATCTCGATCGGGTGATCGGTCAGGCCGGTCCACATCAGGAAACTGTTGAGCAAA
>NZ_QAIU01000509.1:31348-32981 GCF_003061205.1 Pseudomonas sp. HMWF006 | reverse complement strand
CCACGCATAAACGCGGATCAGGATCGCGGTCCAGGTCGGCATCATGATCAACAGCAGCAGGACGTTTTGCGCTTCCTTGCTCGCCTTGGTGATGGCGTAGGCCATCGGGAAACCGATCACCAGGCACATCAATGTGCTCAGCGCTGCGACCTTCAGCGAACCGAGGTAGGCCGACAGGTACAGTTCGTCTTCGCCGAGCATGGTGTAGTTGCCGATGTTGAGCATCAGCTGGAATTTCTGTTCGGCGTAGGTGTAGATCTCCGAGTACGGCGGGATCGACAGCGCGGCCTCCGAGAAGCTGATCTTCATCACCAGGAAGAACGGCAGCATGAAGAACAGGAACAGCCAGATGAACGGGATGCCGATGACGAACTTGCGCCCGCTGGGCACCAGGCGCAGGCATTGCTGATTGAAGGTTCTCATGAGCGCAGTACCACGCCGCTGTCGTCTTCCCACCAGACGTAGACCTTGTCGTCCCAGGTCGGGCGCGCGCCACGGCGTTCGGCGTTGGCCATGAACGACTGGACGATTTTGCCGCCGGGCAATTCGACGTAGAACACCGAGTGACCGCCGAGATAGGCGATGTCGTGCACCTTGCCTTCGGACCAGTTGTAGCGGAACTCTGGTTGGGTGGTGCTGACGAGCATTTTTTCCGGGCGGATCGCGTAGGTGATCGACTTGTCCTGCACCGAGGTGCTGACCCCGTGACCGACGTAGATCTTCTGCTGCAAGTCCGGGCTGTGAATGATCGCGTGACCTTCAAGGTCTTCTACCACGGTGCCGTCGAAGGCGTTCACGTTGCCGATGAACTCGCAGACCATGCGGCTGACCGGGGCTTCATAGATATCGACCGGGCTGCCGATCTGGGCGATCCAGCCCAGGTGCATGATCGCGATGCGCTCAGCCATGGTCATGGCTTCTTCCTGGTCGTGGGTCACCATCACGCAGGTCACGCCGACGCGCTCGATGATCTCGACCAGTTCAAGCTGCATTTGCGAACGCAGCTTTTTATCCAGCGCGCCCATCGGCTCGTCGAGCAGCAACAGCTTCGGACGCTTGGCCAGCGAGCGGGCGAGGGCGACGCGCTGACGCTGGCCGCCGGACAACTGATGGGGTTTGCGTTTGGCGTATTGGGTCATGTGCACCAGGCGCAGCATCTCTTCGACGCGGGCGTCGATTTCGCTGGCGGGCAAACGGTCCTGCTTCAGGCCGAAGGCAATGTTCTGCGCCACGGTCATGTGCGGGAACAGCGCGTAGGACTGGAACATCATGTTGATCGGCCGCTCGTATGGCGGCATGTCGGTGATGTCCACACCGTCGAGCAGAATCCGCCCTTCAGTCGGGCGCTCGAAACCGGCGAGCATGCGCAGCAGGGTCGATTTGCCCGAACCGGAGCCGCCAAGCAGGGCAAAGATTTCGCCCTGATGGATCTCCAGGGACACATCGTCCACAGCGGTGGTTTCGTCGAACTTCTTGGTGACACGGTCGACTTTCACCAGAACCTTTTTCGGTTGCTGATGACCTTCAAGTGCCTTCCTGTAAGTGCTGGAGGCGTTTGCCATGTGAAACTCCCAACAGGTTTCGTTCGCTCGGCCAACGCGGCCGGGCTTAAGTGGATTGCAAGCCTGCAGGT
>NZ_QAIU01000509.1:30481-31338 GCF_003061205.1 Pseudomonas sp. HMWF006 | reverse complement strand
CCACGCATAAACGCGGATCAGGATCGCGGTCCAGGTCGGCATCATGATCAGCAGCACCAGCACCGTTTGCAGCTCTTTACGGGCACTGGCGATGGCGTAGGCCATCGGGTAGCCGATCAGCAGGCAGAGAAGGGTGCTGAAAAACGCCATCTTCAGCGAGCCGAGGTACGCGGCAATGTACAACTCGTCGTCGCCGAGCATCGCGTAGTTGCCCAGGTTCAGCAGCAACTGCAGCTTCTGCTCGGCGAAGGTGTAGATCTGGGTGTACGGCGGGATGGCCACGTCGGCTTCGGCGAAGCTGATCTTCAGCACGATGAAGAACGGCAGCATGAAGAACAGAAACAGCCAGATGAACGGGACCCCGATGACCAGTTGGCGGCCACCGGGAATTATTCGATTGAGGCGGCGTTTGAATTTGCGCATGTTCATGAGCGAAGTACCACGCCGCTGTCGTCTTCCCACCACACGTAAACCTGGTCACCCCAGGTCGGGCGGGCGCCGCGGCGTTCGGCGTTGGCGACGAACGATTGCACCAGCTTGCCGCTCGGCAGCTCGACGTAGAACACCGAGTGACCGCCCAGGTAGGCGATGTCATGCACCTTGCCGCTCGACCAGTTGTATTCGCAGGTCGGCTGGTCGGCGGTGACCAGCAGTTTCTCTGGACGGATCGCGTAGGTGACCGATTTGTCCTGCACCGACGTGCTGATGCCGTGGCCGACGTAGATCTGCCGGTCGAGGTCCTTGCAGGTGATGGTCGCGTGGCCTTCGGCGTCGTCGATCACTTCGCCTTCGAAGATGTTCACGTTGCCGATGAATTCGCAGACCAGACGGCTGGTCGGGGTTTCGTAAATGTCGAT
>NZ_QAIU01000509.1:26061-30471 GCF_003061205.1 Pseudomonas sp. HMWF006 | reverse complement strand
ATGGTCATGGCTTCTTCCTGGTCGTGGGTCACCATCACGCAGGTCACGCCCACGCGCTCGATGATCTCCACCAGTTCCAGTTGCATCTGCGACCGCAGTTTTTTGTCCAGTGCGCCCATCGGCTCATCGAGCAACAGCAGCTTCGGCCGCTTGGCCAGCGAACGCGCCAGCGCCACGCGCTGCCGCTGACCGCCGGACAGTTGATGCGGCTTGCGCTTGGCGTACTGGCTCATCTGCACCAGCTTGAGCATCTCGGCCACGCGGGCGTCGACCTCGGCCTTGGGAATCTTGTCCTGCTGCAGGCCGAACGCGATGTTCTGCGCCACAGTCATGTGCGGGAACAGGGCGTACGACTGGAACATCATGTTGATCGGCCGCTCGTACGGCGGCATGTCGGTGATGTCGACGCCGTCGAGGAAAATGCGCCCCTCCGTGGGCCGTTCGAACCCTGCCAGCATCCGCAGCAGGGTGGATTTGCCCGATCCCGAACCGCCGAGCAGGGCGAAGATCTCGCCCTTCTTGATTTCCAGGGACACATCGTCCACGGCAATCGTCTCGTCGAACTTCTTCGTGACCCGGTCGATTTTGACCAACACCTGTTTAGGTGTCTGGTCGCCCTCGAGGGCTTTCTTATAGGCGCCGGAGGCAACTGCCATTTACGAAACTCCCAGAAAAAAACAGTGCAGTTCGCCCAATGCAGACGAACCCAGGATAGTTTGTGCCTTACTTGCCCGACTTGACCTTGGTCCAGCTACGGGTCATCAAACGCTGAATATTGGGTGGCAACTCGACCGACACGTAAGTCTTGTCGAGAACGGCCTGCGGTGGATAAACCGCTGCATCGGTGCGGATGGACTGTTCCATCAGCTTGTCCGCCCCCGGGTTGGGGTTGGCGTAACCGACGTAATCACTGACCTGGGCGATGACCTCAGGTTTCAGCAAATAGTTGATGAAGGCGTGCGCCTCCTTGACGTTGGACGAGTCCTTCGGAATCGCCAGCATGTCGAACCACAGCGCGCCGCCTTCTTTTGGAATCGAGTACGCGATGTTCACGCCTTTCTTGGCTTCCTCGGCGCGATGTTTGGCCTGGAACATGTCACCGGAAAAACCGATGGCCACGCAGATGTCGCCGTTGGCCAGGTCGCCGATGTATTTGGACGAGTGGAAGTAGGTCACGTAAGGACGCACCGCGAGCAACTTGTCGGTGGCTTTTTCGTAATCCTTGGGGTTGGTGCTGTTGGCGTTCAGGCCCATGTAGTTGAGCACGGTCGGCATCATTTCATCCGCCGAATCGAGGAACGCGACGCCGCAGCTGTGCAGTTTCTTGATGTTCTCGGGCTCGAACAGCACGCTCCAGGAGTCGATCTTGTCGACACCGAGCACTTCCTTGACCTTGTCGACGTTGTAACCGATGCCGTTGGTACCCCACAGGTACGGCACGGCGTACTGGTTGCCGGGATCGTTCTGTTCCAGGCGCTTGAGCAGCACCGGGTCGAGGTTGGAATAGTTCGGCAATTGCGCCTTGTCGAGCTTCTGAAACGCGCCCGCCTTGATCTGCTTGCCGAGGAAGTGGTTCGACGGCACGACCACGTCGTAACCGGTACGCCCGGCCAGCAGCTTGCCTTCCAGGGTTTCGTTGGAATCGAACACGTCGTAGACCGGTGTGATCCCGGTGGCTTTCTGGAAGTCAGCCAGGGTCGTCTCGCCGATGTAGTCCGACCAGTTATAAATATGCACCGTACCGGCGGCCTGGGCTCCGACAGCAATGGTCAGGCCGGCAGTGGCCAGCAGGGCTTTGCGCAAAGAAGAAAAAATAGGCAAGTGGAGGTCCTCTAATTTAATTGGGCCCAAGTTGCCCCGCGTTACATGACAGCCATGGCTGCCCGGAAACAAAACCGGCGCGCAACTTACCCTCGAAAAACCGTTCCTGCAAAACTTCCTGTCATTTAATTGATCCGCTGACCGCCCTCACAAACGACGACGGCCAGCGGTTACGGCTTCAAACCGGCTTATTTACCGGATTTGATCTTGGTCCAGCTGCGGGTCAATTCACGCTGGGTCGCCGCTGGCAGATCGGCGATGGCATACAACTTGGCCTGCACATCGGCTGGCGGGTAGATGCCTGGATCGCTGGTGATGTCTTTATTCACCAGTGGCGTTGCAGCAGCGTTACCGTTCGGGAAACGTACGGCGTTGGTGATGCCGGCCATGACTTCAGGCTTCTGCAGGAAGGTCATGAACTTGTAGGCGCCTTCAACGTTTTCGGCATCCTTCGGAATCGCGACCATGTCGAAGAAGCTGCCCGCGCCTTCCTTCGGAATGGCGTAGCTGACTTTGACCTTGTCACCGGCCTCGGCAGCACGGGACTTGGCCTGCTGCACATCACCCGAGTAGCCGACCGCTACGCAGATGTTGCCGTTGGCCAGGTCCGAGATGTACTTGGAGGAGTGGAAGTAGGTGATCGAAGGACGAATCTTGAGGAACAGTTCCTCGGCCTTCTTGATGTCTTCTTTCTTCTGGCTGTCGGTTGGCAGGCCCAGGTAGTGCAGCGCGACCGGCAGCATTTCGGTCGGCGAATCGAGGAAGCTCACACCACAGCCCTTGAGCTTGGCGATGTTTTCCGGCTTGAGCAGCACGTCCCAGGAGTCGATGGTGTCGACGCCCAGCGCAGCCTTGACCTTCTCAGGGTTGTAGCCGATGCCGATCGAGCCCCACATGTACGGGAAGGCGTGCTTGTTGCCCGGGTCGCTGACCGATACGGCCTTGAGCAGGTCCTGGTTCAGGTTCTTCCAGTTAGGCAGCTTGGACTGATCCAGTTCCTGATAAACGCCGGCCTTGATCTGCTTGGCCAGGAAGTTGTTCGACGGCACAACGACGTCGTAACCGGACTTGCCCGCCAGCAGTTTGGCTTCCAGGGTTTCGTTGCTGTCGAATACGTCGTAGACAACCTTGATCCCCGACTCCTTCTCGAAGTTGGCGATGGTGTCCGGGGCGATGTAGTCGGACCAGTTGTAGACGTGCAGCACCTTGTCGTCCGCGTGAACCGCACCCGCCATCATGCCCGCTACGGACAAAGCGAGAAGAGTCTTGCCAGCAAGCTTTTTACCTAATGCCTTCATGCGTCATGCTCCAAATTTTTCTTTTTTGAACCACTCTGTTCAGCGGCCGAACCCGGACAACTGGAACCGCGGCTAGTCTGGCAAGATCGGAGGCGGTCTTTCAACAAAAGGCCGACCTTTCTGACACCATCGAGCGAGAGCGCCGCTGCTCCCTCGCTCGAAGCCTAGCACTTAGGCCTGCAATGCACTGAGGGTCAGGTCCAGACACTTGCGTGCCTTTGTAACCAGCTCGTCGATCTCCGCCTTGCTGATCACCAGCGGCGGCGCAATGATCATGGTGTCGCCCACGGCGCGCATGATCAGGCCGTTATCGAAGCAGAACTGCCGGCAGATCATGCCCACGCCCCGACCTTCGTAACGCTTGCGAGAGGCCTTGTCCTGCACCAGCTCGATCGCCCCGAGCAGACCGACGCCGCGCACTTCACCCACCAATGGGTGATCGTTGAGTTCGCGCAGACGTTTCTGCAAATACGGTGCCGTTTCGTTACGCACGTTCTCGATAATTTTCTCGTCGCGCAAAATCCGGATATTTTCCAGACCCACCGCTGCAGCCACCGGGTGCCCGGAGTAGGTGAAGCCGTGGTTGAAATCACCGCCTTCGTTGAGCACCTTCACCACTTCGTCGCGAACGATCAGGCCACCCATCGGGATGTAGCCGGAGGTCAGGCCTTTGGCGATGGTCATCATGTCCGGTTTCAGGTCGTAGAAATCCGAACCGAACCACTGACCGGTACGGCCGAAACCGCAGATAACTTCATCCGCCACGAACAGAATGTCGTACTTGGCGAGGATTTCCTTGATGCGCGGCCAGTAGCTGTCGGGCGGAATAATCACGCCACCTGCGCCCTGAATCGGCTCGGCAATAAAGGCACCGACGTTGTCCACGCCGACTTCGAGAATTTTCTCTTCCAGCTGGTTGGCCGCCCAGAGGCCGAACTCTTCCGGCGACATGTCGCCGCCCTCGGCGAACCAGTACGGCTGAGCGATGTGGACGATGCCCGGAATCGGCAAGTCGCCCTGCTCGTGCATATAGGTCATGCCACCCAGGCTCGCGCCGGCCACGGTGGACCCGTGATAGCCGTTCTTGCGGCTGATGATGACTTTCTTGTTCGGCTGGCCCTTGATCGCCCAGTAGTGGCGAACCATGCGCAGCATGGTGTCGTTGCCTTCGGAGCCGGAGCCGGTGAAGAACACGTGGTTCATGCCTTCAGGTGCCACGTCGGCGATGGCCTTGGCCAGTTCCAGTGCCGGCGGGTGCGCGGTCTGGAAGAACAGGTTGTAGTAAGGCAGT
>NZ_QAIU01000509.1:13443-26046 GCF_003061205.1 Pseudomonas sp. HMWF006 | reverse complement strand
ACCGATCGCCACGCACCACAGACCCGCCATGCCATCGAGGATCTTGTTGCCCTCGCTGTCCCACAGGTACACGCCCTTGGCGTTGGTGATGATCCGTGGGCCCTTCTCTTTCAGCTGCTTGAAGTCGCTGAACGGGGCCAGGTGGTGATCGCTGCTCAGGGCTTGCCACTCACGGGTTTGCGGGTTGTTGCTGGTCATGCCAATTCTCCTTGTTATCGGTGAAGGCACGGCTGCTGCCAGCCGTGCCCGGCGTATCAGACGGCGAAGAGCAGGTACTCACGCTCCCAGGAACTGATCACGCGCTTGAAGTTTTCATGCTCGGCCCGCTTAACCGCGACGTAGCCAGTGATGAAGGTTTTGCCCAGGTATTTCTCGATGGTCGCGCTGTTTTCCATGCGCTCGAGGGCGTCTTCGATGGTCAGCGGCAGGCGCAGGTTGCGGCGTTCGTAGCCACGGCCAACGACTGGCGCGCTCGGGTTGAGGCCCTCGACCATGCCGATGTAGCCGCAGAGCAGGCTTGCGGCAATCGCCAGGTACGGGTTGGCGTCGGCGCCCGGCAGGCGGTTTTCCACGCGGCGATTCTGCGGCCCGGCATCCGGGACGCGCAGGCCCACGGTGCGGTTCTCTTCGCCCCACTCCACGTTCACCGGCGCCGAGGTGTCCGGCAGGAAGCGGCGGAACGAGTTGACGTTCGGCGCGAACAGCGGCAGCAATTCCGGGATCAGTTTCTGCAAGCCACCGATGTGGTGCAGGAACAGCTGGCTCATGGTCCCGTCTTCATTGGAGAACACGTTCTTGCCGGTCTCGATGTCGATGATGCTCTGGTGCAAGTGCATCGCACTGCCCGGCTCACCGGTCATCGGCTTGGCCATGAAGGTGGCGGCCACGTCGTGCTTGAGCGCGGCTTCGCGCATGGTGCGTTTGAACACCAGGATCTGGTCGGCCAGCGACAGGGCGTCGCCATGACGGAAGTTGATTTCCATCTGTGCCGTGCCGTCTTCGTGGATCAGCGTGTCGAGGTCCAGCTCCTGCAGTTCGCACCAGTCATAGACGTCTTCGAACAGCGGGTCGAATTCGTTCGCCGCTTCGATGGAGAACGACTGACGACCGATTTCCGGACGGCCCGAACGGCCAATCGGCGGCTGCAACGGATAGTCAGGGTCGTCGCTGCGCTTGGTCAGGTAAAACTCCATTTCCGGCGCCACGATCGGCTGCCAGCCCTTGTCGGCGTAGAGTTTCAGGACTTTCTTGAGCACGTTGCGCGGCGACAGCTCGATCGGGTTGCCTTGCTTGTCGTAGGTGTCGTGGATCACCTGGGCGGTCGGCTCTATCGCCCACGGCACCAGGTACACGGCGTTCTGGTCGGGGCGGCAGATCATGTCGATGTCGGCCGGGTCGAGCAGTTCGTAATAGATGTCGTCTTCAACGTAGTCGCCGGTCACGGTCTGCAGCAACACACTCTCTGGCAGGCGCATGCCTTTTTCGGCGATGAACTTGTTGGTCGGCGAGATCTTGCCGCGGGTGATACCGGTCAAGTCGCCGATCATGCATTCGACTTCTGTGATCTTGTGGTCTTTCAACCAATCGGTGAGCTGGTCGAGGTTGTTACTCATAAATGCCTCTGGGCTGAGTCTCCTGACAGGGGTGTCAGGCAAAGTTTGACGCCGTGACGTCGCGTTAAGGGAGCTTGCTTGCGCGCAGTGCCGGCTTACGCCTGGCACCGCGCATCAACAATGAAAGAGGAGCTTACCTGCCCTTTACGCTGGCGTTGCATTTCCTGTGCACATTCAAGGCGTGCAGAATCATGAGCACGGCTCGAAGAGCGGCACAGGCTTTGGGACTCAAAGGGATCTATAGTGAAAGGAGACGCCATAAACAGGATGCCTTGCCGTACGTCCAGAATAACGGACGCGACCGTTCTGGCTGCTGCCGACGAGACCGGCATAGACAGCCCGCGAGCCTTGCTGGCTGCGCTACGGACGGATTGATCGCCACTGATGTGATGAGCATGCAGACCGGACTGTTGCGAGCAGTCGGTGATGCCGATTAACGGCAGGCGAGACATGAAGCACCCCGGTATTATTGCTGTTATGGGTTTGATCCGAGCTTAGCCTTGTTCATTTTTTTACACAACACCCCCGTAAAAAATACAACACGGCCTGCTCAAGCCTGCGGGTGCCAAGCGTCCCAAGGATAAAAAACCGCCCCAAAGTGCCCCATAAATGCCCCCGCAGCGCTTTTTTAGGGCAAAAAAGGCCTCGCTTGACTTCGGCAGGCCGTTCGGGTTGACTGAAACCAGAAAAGATCAATGATTGATATTTTTAACAACAAAGGTGTTGCATCATGTCGGTACCCCCGCGTGCCGTTCAGCTTAACGAAGCGAACGCGTTCCTTAAGGAACATCCTGAGGTTCTGTACGTTGACCTTCTGATTGCGGATATGAATGGTGTGGTGCGCGGCAAGCGCATCGAACGCACCAGCCTCCACAAGGTTTACGAGAAAGGCATCAACCTGCCGGCCTCTCTATTTGCTCTGGATATCAATGGCTCTACGGTGGAAAGCACCGGCCTGGGCCTGGACATCGGCGACGCCGACCGGATCTGCTATCCAATCCCCGACACCCTGTGTAACGAGCCATGGCAGAAGCGCCCTACCGCGCAACTGTTGATGACCATGCACGAACTCGAAGGCGACCCGTTCTTCGCCGATCCGCGCGAAGTGCTCCGTCAAGTTGTTGCAAAATTTGACGAGATGGGCTTGACCATCTGCGCCGCGTTCGAACTCGAGTTCTACCTGATCGACCAGGAAAACGTGAACGGCCGTCCACAGCCGCCACGCTCGCCGATCTCCGGCAAACGCCCACACTCGACTCAGGTCTACCTGATCGACGACCTCGACGAATACGTCGACTGCCTCCAGGACATTCTGGAAGGCGCCAAAGAGCAAGGTATTCCGGCCGACGCCATCGTCAAGGAAAGTGCCCCGGCGCAGTTCGAAGTGAACCTGCACCACGTCGCCGACCCGATCAAGGCGTGCGACTACGCGGTACTGCTCAAGCGTCTGATCAAGAACATCGCCTACGACCATGAAATGGACACCACCTTCATGGCCAAGCCGTACCCAGGCCAGGCAGGCAATGGTCTGCATGTGCACATTTCGGTACTCGACAAAGATGGCAAAAACATTTTTGCCAGCGAGGATCCCGAGCAGAACGCCGCGCTGCGTCACGCGATCGGCGGTGTGCTCGAGACCCTGCCGGCGCAGATGGCTTTCCTCTGCCCGAACGTCAACTCGTACCGTCGCTTCGGCGCGCAGTTCTATGTACCGAACTCGCCGTGCTGGGGCCTGGACAACCGCACCGTGGCGATCCGCGTACCGACCGGTTCTGCCGATGCCGTGCGTATCGAGCACCGCGTGGCCGGCGCCGACGCCAACCCGTACCTGCTGATGGCTTCGGTCCTGGCGGGTGTGCATCACGGTCTGGTGAATAAGATCGAACCGGGCGCTCCGGTCGAAGGCAACAGTTACGAGCAGAACGAACAAAGCCTGCCGAACAACTTGCGCGATGCATTGCGTGAGCTGGACGACAGCGAGGTGATGGCCAAGTACATCGATCCGAAATACATCGATATCTTCGTCGCCTGTAAAGAGAGCGAGCTGGAGGAGTTCGAACACTCCATTTCCGACCTCGAGTACAACTGGTACCTGCATACCGTTTAAACGGATTGCGAACCAGATAAAACGCCGTCGGCTCCTGCAGCCCACGGCGTTTTTTTATGACCAACCAGCCATCTCTGTTGATGGGGTGGATGGCCGCCTGCGGCGGATCGCTGGCAAGTCGAATCGTCGCACCGCAGCTCCCACAGGGTTCTGTTGGGTACTCAAAATGTGTGTTCTACACAGATCATTGTGGGAGCTGGCTTGCCAGCGATGGCGGTCGACAAGACAACACGGAACCCGGCTCGTACAATGCCCCCTGCCCCGCAGGAGACTTCCATGACGCGTCCCGCCCCCGTCCGCAAACCCCGTGCCCGCAGCCAGGCGCGGATCGATTCGATTCTCGACGCCGCGCGCACACTGCTGGCGGCCGAAGGCGTGGCCAGTCTGTCGATCTACAGCGTCGCCGAGCGCGCACAGATTCCGCCCTCCTCCGTGTACCACTTCTTCGCCAGCGTCCCGGCGCTGCTCGAGGCGCTGACCGCCGATGTGCACGCGGCCTTTCGCGCCTGCCTGCAAGCACCGATCGATCACCAGGCCCTGCGCGACTGGCGTGACCTGTCGCGGCTGATCGAACAGCGGATGCTGGAGATCTACGACGAAGACGCCGCCGCGCGCCAGTTGATCCTGGCGCAACATGGCCTGACCGAAGTGACCCAGGCCGACCGCCAGCACGACATCGAACTGGGCGACCTGATGCACAAGCTGTTCGATCATCACTTCGAATTGCCAAGGCTGCCGGAGGATGTCGATGTGTTTGCGCTGGCGATGGAGCTCGGCGACCGCGTGTATGCGCGCTCGGTGCAGCAGCACGGGCAGATCACGCCGCGCATGGCCGAGGAAGGGATGCGGGTGTTTGATGCCTATATCGGGTTGTATCTGCCGCCTTATCTGCCCAAAAGAAATCTCTAGCGCCCTCACCGACCCCTTCGCGAGCAAGCTCGCCCCCACAGTGATTTGTAGTGAACACAACATCTGTGAACGACACCGAACCTGTGGGAGCGAGCTTGCTCGCGAAGGCCGCGCCGCAGTTTTCAGATCAGGCACAAAAAACCCCGAAGGGCTCACGCCCTCCGGGGTTGTTTTTTACTCACAGGCTTACAACTTGGCGATCGAAACCTCGGTGGATTTCACAAAGGCAATGACTTCGCTGCCCACCGCCAGTTCGAGCTCTTTGACCGAACGGGTGGTGATCACCGAAGTGACGATGCCGGAGGCGGTCTGCACGTCGATTTCCGACAGCACGTCGCCGAGAACGATCTCCTTGATCGAGCCTTTGAACTGGTTGCGCACGTTGATGGCTTTGATAGTCATGATATTTCTCCTGGGGTCGAAATAAGCTGCAAGTTGCGAGTTTCAAGCGGCAAGCAAAAGCACAGCGCTTTTACTTGAGGCTTGTAGCTTGCCGCTTGAAGCTGCTTCATTGCGCCCAACGCAATTGCGTAGGCAGGGGTGAAACGGGTTCCGGCTCTGGCGGCTCGCCAGGCAGGGACAAAACTCGGTTGAGCACTTCGGTTTCCAGCGCCGCCAGCCGGTGCGATCCGCGCACTCGCGGACGCGGCAATTCAACTTGCAGGTCGAGGCCGACTTCGCCGTCCTCGATCAGAATCACCCGGTCGGCAATCGCTACCGCTTCGCTGACGTCGTGGGTCACCAGCAATACGGTGAAGCCGTGCTGCTGCCACAAGCGCTCGATCAATTGCTGCATCTCGATCCGGGTCAGGGCGTCCAGCGCACCGAGCGGCTCATCAAGCAGCAGCAGGCGCGGTTGGTGGATCAACGCCCGGGCCAGCGCGACACGCTGCTTCTGCCCGCCGGATAGGGCCGCCGGCCACTCGTTGGCGCGATCGGCCAGACCGACCGCCTCCAGCGCTGCCAGCGCCTGCGGGCGCCAGTTGCCTTTGAGGCCGAGGCCGACGTTGTCGATGATCTTTTTCCACGGCAGCAGCCGCGCTTCCTGAAACATCAACCGCGTGTCATCCCGCGCATCGCTGAGCGGGGCGGCGCCGGCCAGCAGGTCGCCGCCAGTCGGCTGGTCGAGGCCGGCGAGCAAGCGCAGCAAGGTGCTCTTGCCGCAACCGCTGCGCCCGACCACAGCGACGAATTGCCCCGCCGGAATGTGCAGGTCGATGTCACGCAGCACCTGCCGCGCACCGAAGGTTTTCTGCAGGTTGCGCACCACCAGCGGAATCCCGCGCAGCAGGCGTGGAGGTTGTTGAGCCGTCATGCCGCACCTCCCTTGGCAACCTGATAGGCCGGATGCCAGCGCAGCCACACACGTTCGAGTCCACGGGCGGCGAGGTCGGCGAGTTTGCCGAGCACGGCGTAAAGCAGGATCGCCAGCACCACCACGTCGGTCTGCAAAAACTCGCGGGCATTCATCGCCAGATAACCGATGCCGGAGCTGGCGGAAATGGTTTCCGCGACGATCAGCGTCAGCCACATGAAGCCCAGCGCGAAGCGCACGCCGACCAGAATCGAAGGCAGTGCACCCGGCAGAATCACCTGCCAGAACAGGCTGAAACCGGACAGGCCGTAACTGCGCGCCATCTCCACCAGCGCCGGATCGACGTTGCGGATGCCGTGATACGTGTTGAGGTAGATCGGGAACAACGTGCCCAATGCCACCAGGAAAATCTTCGCCGACTCGTCAATCCCGAACCACAGAATCACCAGCGGAATCAGCGCCAGGTGCGGCACGTTGCGGATCATCTGCACCGAGCTGTCGAGCAGGCGCTCGCCCCACTTCGACAGGCCAGTGATGAAGCCCAGCACCAGGCCGATGCTGCCACCGATGGTGAAGCCCAGCGCCGCGCGCCAGCCGCTGATGGCCAGGTGCGTCCAGATCTCGCCGCTGCGCACCAGACTGACGCCGGCTTCTATCACCGCCACCGGCGCCGGCAGGATCCGCGTCGACAACCAACCGGCCGACACCGACAACTGCCACACCGCCAGCAACAACACCGGCAACGCCCAAGGCGCGAGGCTGTGGATAATTTTCTTCATGGCGCGCCTCAGCTCTGCGACGCGGCTTTGGGAAGAATGTCGTTGGCGACCATCTCGCCGAACGGGCTGACATAACCGGCGCTTTTCGGCTGTTCCGGACGCTCGATGTCGAGGTGCGGGAACAGCAGTTCAGCGACGCGGTACGACTCTTCGAGGTGTGGATAACCGGAGAAGATAAAGGTGTCGATACCCAGATCCGCGTATTCCTTCACTCGCGCCGCCACGGTCGGGCCATCGCCGACCAGCGCCGTACCGGCACCGCCGCGCACCAGACCGACGCCGGCCCACAGGTTCGGGCTGACTTCGAGGTTGTCGCGGCTGCCGCCGTGCAGCGCGGCCATGCGTTGCTGACCGACCGAATCGAAGCGCGCCAGCGATGCCTGCGCACGCTTGATGGTGTCGTCGTCCAGATGCGAGATCAGGCGACCCGCCGCTTGCCACGCTTCAGCGTTGGTTTCCCGCACGATCACATGCAGACGAATACCGAAGCGCACGGTGCGTCCGAGCCTGGCGGCTTTGGCGCGCACTTGCGCAATCTTCTCGGCCACGGCTGCTGGCGGCTCGCCCCAGGTCAGGACCATCTCGACCTGTTCGGCGGCCAGGTCCTGCGCCGCTTCCGACGAGCCACCGAAGTACAGCGGCGGACGCGGCTGCTGGATCGGCGGATAGAGCAGCTTGGCACCCTTCACGCTGATGTGTTCACCGTCGTAATCGACGGTCTCGCCTTCCAGCACCCGACGCCAGATCCGGGTGAACTCCACCGAGGCCTGATAGCGCGCCTCGTGATCGAGAAACAGACCGTCGCCGGCCAACTCTTCCGGGTCACCGCCGGTCACCAGGTTGAACAGCGCACGACCGCCGGACAGACGATCCAGCGTGGCGGCCTGGCGCGCTGCAACCGTCGGGGAAATGATCCCGGGGCGCAGGGCAACGAGGAACTTCAGGCGCTGGGTCACCGGAATCAGCGATGCTGCCACCAGCCACGAGTCTTCGCAGGAACGGCCGGTGGGAATCAGCACGCCGCCGAAGCCCAGACGATCCGCCGCCTGCGCGACCTGTTGCAGATAACCGTGGTCGACGGCGCGAGCGCCTTCGGCGGTGCCAAGGTAATGGCCGTCGCCGTGGGTAGGCAGGAACCAGAAGATATTGAGGCTCATGGAGTGGTCTCCTTGGGGATTCGAATTACTGCGCCTTGGCCACAGCGGCCGGTGGTGTCCAGATCACATCCTTGATGCTCAGCGGCTTGGGAATCAGCTTGAGCTGGAAGAACGTGTCAGCGATTTTCTGTTGCGCAGCGACCACTTCCGGGGTCAGGAACAGTGCGCCGTAGCCTTGGCGTTTCACCGAGGTCAGGGTGATGTCCGCCGGCAGACCAAGCAGTGGCGCGACTTGTTGAGTCACGTCTTCAGGGTTGGCCTTCGACCATTCGCCGACGGCGCGCACTTCTTCGACGAGGGTCTTGATCACCTCAGGATTTTTCTGTGCGTAGGGTTTGGTCGCGAGATAGAACTGGTGGTTGTCGACGATGCCTTTGCCATCGCGCAGGGTGTGCGCTTGCAGTTGTTTCTCGGCAGCGGCCTGGTACGGATCCCAGATGACCCAGGCATCGACGCTGCCACGCTCGAACGCGGCGCGGGCATCGGCGGGCGGCAGGAATACGGTTTGAATATCGGAGTATTTGAGGCCGGCGTCTTCCAGCGCACGCACCAGCAGGTAGTGGACGTTGGAGCCTTTGTTCAGGGCGACTTTCTTGCCCTTGAGATCGGCCACCGATTTGATCGGCGAGTCCTTCGGTACGAGGATCGCTTCGCTGTTCGGCGCTGGTGGCTCGTAGGCGACGTAGAGCAGATCGGCGCCGGCAGCCTGAGCGAACACCGGCGGGGTTTCGCCAGTGACACCGAAGTCGATCGAACCGACGTTCAGGCCTTCGAGCAGTTGCGGGCCACCAGGGAATTCAGTCCATTGCACGTCGACGCCTTGGGCGGCCAGACGTTTTTCCAGCGTGCCTTTGGCTTTGAGCAGCACCAGCGTGCCGTATTTCTGATAACCGATTCGAAGCGTCTCGGCCTGAGCTTGAGTGATGGCGCCGAAGGTGACAGCCGCAGCAAACAGAGCGACCAGACCACGACGCAAAAATACAGTGCGCATAGCGCTCTCCTATTTTGCTGTTGGGTTTTGGCTGCACCTGCTTAACCGTTAGCGGCTGAGTAAGGTGAGTTACATCAAGTTCCGGTGAGGCTTAAATGCTCCAGCGAGCACTCAATAAACGTTCATTCAACAAGCCCGGCTCCAGCGGTTTCGGCCGGCGGGCCATGGCACTGACAAACTGATCCAGCGCTTCGTGCAGACGCTGCTCCAGCGCCGGTGCCAGTTGTGCGGCGGCACTGCCTTCGCCGTAGGCGATCTGGCTGTCCTCGGCGAAAATGCCTTGCAGCATTTCCTGGGCTTTCAGGGCCGACAGCACCGGTTTTAGGGCGTAATCGACCACCAGCATGTGAGCGATGCTGCCGCCAGTGGCCATCGGCAAGACAATCTTGTGGTTCAAGGCGCGCTCCGGGAGCAGATCCAGCAACGTCTTCAACGCGCCGGAAAACGAAGCCTTGTACACCGGTGTGGCGATCAGCAGGCCGTCGGCGTTTTCGATCTGTTGCAGCAGGTCGAGCACCTTCGGGCTGTCGAAGCGGGCGTGAAGCAAGTCTTCGGCCGGGAAGTCCCGCACCTGATAACTCACCACTTCCACCCCTTGCTGTTGCAACCAGCGTTGCGAGCGTTCCAGCAACACTCCGGAGCGGGAGCGCTGGCTGGGACTGCCACCGAGTGAGACGACCAGCATTCAGAGAATTCCTTGCACGTTACAGGCGATTCGCGGGTTGCGATCTCGCGTCGATGGAGTGACCTTACCAGCTGATTTATATATCCATAAATCATATTTATTCATTTGGTTATGCGTTTTGGAGATATGGATTCAGCCTTCTTCCAGGCGAAAAAAAAGGCCGTCGAAACGGCCTGAAATCCCCTGCATCGTGGTTTCGTGGTGACTGGACTATGGCCACACCGCAAATCTCACTGACTCACTTGTTCGGCTGCGGCGTCAGGCGCAGGTACGGCTTCACCGCGCGATAGCCTTTTGGAAAGCGTCGTTTGATTTCATCTTCATCCTTGAGCGACGGCACGATCACTACCTCTTCACCGTCCTGCCAGTTGGCCGGGGTGGCCACCTTGTAGTTGTCGGTGAGCTGCAGCGAGTCAATCACCCGCAGGATCTCGTGGAAGTTGCGGCCGGTGCTCGCCGGGTAGGTGATGGTCAGGCGGATCTTCTTGTTCGGATCGATCACGAACAGCGAACGCACGGTCAGCGTGTCGTTGGCGTTCGGGTGGATCAGGTCGTAAAGGTCAGACACCTTGCGATCGGCATCAGCCAGGATCGGGAAGTTGACGATGGTGTTCTGGGTTTCGTTGATGTCTTCGATCCACTTGTGGTGCGAGTCCACCGGGTCGACCGACAGCGCGATGGCTTTGACGCCACGCTGGGCGAACTCATCCTTGAGCTTGGCGGTGAAGCCCAGTTCGGTGGTGCACACCGGGGTGAAGTCGGCCGGGTGGGAGAACAGCACACCCCAGCTATCGCCCAGCCACTCGTGGAAACGAATCTTGCCGGCGCTGGAATCCTGTTCGAAGTCGGGGGCGATGTCGCCGAGTCTGAGGCTCATGATGCTGCTCCTGATGAGTTGTTGGAGAACTCAACTGTAGCTCGGGATTCGACATCATTAAAAAGAATAAATAACTAGATATCTAGATCATTAGTGAATATTAAACTTCTGTTCCCTGGACGCTCGACGGCAACCCGACGAACATCGGTCGCAAGGTTCGAGAAGGCCTTGAGTTGCTGTAAAGAGGGAAATTTCGGGAAAGGCCTACGGGGGTGGGCCTGACTCGAAAACGCAAAAGCCCCGTCCGGCGCGATGCCGGACGGGGCTTTTTTTTACATCAGGTGCAGGAGCGCGCTATTACAGCAGCGGGATCGAGTAGCTGACGATCAGGCGGTTTTCATCCTGGTCGCGTTGACCCGGGATGTCGTTGCGCCACATAGCGTTTTTCCACATCACGCCAACGTTTTTCAGCGGGCCTTCTGGCACAACGTAACCGATGGTCAGGTCACGTTCCCACTCGGAACGGCCAGTCGCGTTGGTGCTGACCTGACGGTCGCCAACTTTACCGGTGGTGTCGATGTTATCGCCACGCAGGTAAACCACGCCGGCGGTCAGGCCTGGTACGCCAACTTTGGCGAAGTCGTACGAGTAGCGAGCTTGCCAGGTACGTTCACCTGCGCGAGCGAACTTGGCGATCTGCATGTCGGTAGTGATGTATGCCGACGAGCCGTCACCCTGGTTCAGCCAAGGGAAATCGCTGTTGCCGTTGCTGACCTGATAACCGCCACCGAATGTGTGACCTTCAACGGTGTACAGGAACAAGCCGCTGTACAGGTTGTTGTCTACCTTGCCTTTGGTGATACCAGTGCCGTAGTCACCAGTGGTGTAGTAGGCAGGGTCGTTACCGTTGGCGCCATCGTCACGGCTGTTGAAGTAACGGAAGTCAGACTTCAGGACGCCCGGACCGATAGCCCAGTTGTGCACCAGACCCAGGAAGTGCTGCTTGTAGTAGTCCTGCAGGTTGCCGTAGTAGTACTGGGCAGTCAGGTCTTTGGTGATTTTGTAGTCACCACCACCGTAAATGAACTTGTTGCTGTCACGACCGGCAGCGGTGTGAGCGTTGGAGCCAGCAATCGACAACTCTTCGTTGTTGCTCGAGTTACGGCCCTTGGCGTGTTCGATCTGACCGGCAACCAGTGTCAGGTCCTTGATCTCGTTCGAGGTGATCTGGCCACCCTGGAAAGTTTGCGGCAACAGACGACCGTCGTTGGTCACGATGACCGGCAGTTTTGGCTGCAGAGTACCCAGCTTCAGCTCGGTCTGGGAGATCTTGGCTTTGGCAGTCAGGCCCAGGCTGGAGAAGTTATCAACCGCTTCGCCGTTGGACTTGCTCGGGAACACAGTGCCACCGTAAGAGGTAGCAGTGGCGCCGTTGGTGCCGCCACCCGAGTCCAGACGCACGCCCACCAGGCCGATGGCGTCGATACCGAAGCCTACGGTGCCTTGGGTGTAACCGGAGATGAAACGCAGATCGAAGCCTTGGCCCCATTCTTCTTGCTTGTTCTGAGCCTTGGCAGCTTTGGTATCGCCATCACGGTTATCAGTGTTGATGTAGAAGTTACGCAGCCCCAAAGTAGCTTTGCTGTCTTCGATGAAACCGGCGGCGCCTGCCTGCTGCGCCATAACCCCTACGGCCACAGCCAGGGCCAAGGTGGACTTGTTCATGTATCGCTCCTCTCGTTTCTAATTCTTTTGCTTTTTTTACTGTCGGTTTCGGATCGATTGCCCGAAATCCTGAACGCTTGATCGCGGCGGACCCTTTACCCCCAGTCAAAGCCGCGAAAGGATACCCCGGCATAGTCCCCAAAAGAATTGTTTCATTCTTTTTCAGAACCCGAAGACATATAGAAGGCACCTCAGACTGGAGGTATCGGCTTCAACACCGATTCCTGAACCCGTCAAATTGTCGAGGGACGAAAATGCCAAAACACCGCAGCGTCTTTTGAACGCTGAACGGGTCTACTTTAAGCATTCGTCGGAGAACATAAAAAGAATAAAAAATGCGCTATAGCTTATATTTTGGAATATAAAAAAATGCGCAAAAAAAACCTTGCCGAGCGGCAAGGTTTTTTAATGACGTGTTACAGGAAGCTGTAGGTGTAGTTGAAGATCAGGCGGGTCTGGTCCTGATCGGCAATATTGATTTGGCTGCCGCGATAAACACCGTTAC
>NZ_QAIU01000509.1:877-13433 GCF_003061205.1 Pseudomonas sp. HMWF006 | reverse complement strand
CTGTTGAACGGTGTAATCAATCCGCATGTCGCGTTCCCACTCGGACATATCGCTACCGGTGCCATTCGTTGCCTTGATGTTGTCACCATGCAGGTAAGCGATCGAGGCTTTGAGACCCGGTACACCCAGACCTGCGAAGTCATAGGAGTACTGACCGAAAGTGGTGTTTTCACCCGCTCGGACGAAACCGTTAATCATGGAGTCGGTGAACAGGTAGAAACTGGCGCCGCCGGCACCTTCAGGGCGACCGTTGCCATCGACCACGTTGCCCTGGTTCAGGTAGACGAAACCACCGTCATCGTTGACGCGTTGATGGCCGAGCAAGAAGGCGTTGCCACCCAAGGTATACGTGAACATGGCGCTCCAGGTCTTGTTGTCGACCTCGCCCGGGGTCTTGGCATAACCACCGTTGTTATTGAAACGGTAGCCTGCGTCCCCGTTCTTGCCATCGGAGCTGCTGTCAAAATAGCGGATATCGGTCTTGAACGACTGATTGGTGTCGATCGGAAAGACGTGCACCAGGCCGAAGAAGTTCTGCTTGTAATAGTCCTGCAGGTTCGAGTGGTAGTACTGCAGCGTCAGGTCTTTGGTGACCTTCCAGTCAGCACCGGCATAACGGAACTGATTGCTGTCTTGGGTACCGCCGGCCACTGCCAGGCCGGTACTGTTTGACGAGGCACGGCCCACGGCATGCTCAAGCTGACCGGCGTTGAAGGTGACGTTGTCGATTTCCTTGGAGGTGATCGTGCCACCCTCGAAGGTTTGAGGCAGCAGGCGGCTATCGTTCGCGACCAGAATCGGCAAGCTCGGTTGCAGCGCGCCACCCAGGTGCGCTTCGGTCTTGGACAGACGTGCCTTGACGTTACCCGCTATGCGGCTCCAGGACTGCGTGGCCGAACCGTCGGAGTCACTTGGATTGAACGAGTTATTGTCTGGGTGATGCCCACGACCACCATCCAGGTGAATACCGCTGAGCGCCTGCACATCAAGGCCAAAACCGACCGTACCTTGAGTGAAACCGGACAGGTAATCAAACTTGAAACCCTGCGCGGCTTCTCGCTGATCTGCGCCGCCATCGCGGTTGTCGTTGTTGAAATACATGGTGCGGGAACTAAGGGAAGCCTTGCTGTCTTCGATGAAACCCGCGGCACCTGCCTGCTGCGCCAATACCCCAAAGGCCACAGCCACGGCCAAGGTGGACTTATTCATTGTTAAGCTCCTCTCGTTTCTAATTATTGTTACCTGGCCCGAATCGATGCCCGGGTCTCGAAGGTAAGCGATTAGCGCCAGAGCGTGACCCACAAGTCAATCGTAACCTTATGTGTCTACGACCATAGTCTAATCTCCGGTTTTTTGGTCCATGCAGGTTCATGAATTCGTCATGACACTGAAAAGAATGGATACCTTCTTTTCTAATACCCTTTAGGAATTTAAACCCCGTATTTACAAGCTCTGGCGCTCCCCACGCCAACGCCCCGGTCAATTCCTGAAGAGTATTAAACCGCTCTGTTTATGGTGATTTGCACTGAAGCAATCCGGAAACAATTCCATCACTCCAACGGTCAACCCAGCGCACTATCCGGATCAATTGTTACAGTTTGTGTGTCGATGGATTTTTTTTCATGCACAGCGAGGCCGCCGTCATTGCCGCAATGAACCCAGCCTTTCAGACAATGTTTGCAGTGACGGGAATCAGAAGGAGCGTTTCAGATTGGGGGGTTATTCTGCCGATTGCCGACAGCCCATCCATTCGCACAACAGGTGCAGCGATGTGGGGAGCCTGTAGCGCGCTCCCCCACTCGCCATTTCTGATGAATCAGAGGGTCTTTTCGAAGATCTTCGAGTTGCGCTGATAGTTGTACAGCGACGCCCGCGCCGCTGGCAGGCGTTCAACGCTGCTTGGCTCAAAACCACGCTCGCGGAACCAGTGCGCGGTGCGGGTGGTGAGGACGAACAGGGTTTTCAGGCCTTGCGCCCGGGCACGGGTTTCGATGCGTTCCAGCAGCTCGTCACCGCGACCGCCATGGCGGTACTCCGGGTTCACCGCCAGGCACGCCAGCTCGCCGGCATCCGAATCGGCGATCTGATACAGCGCCGCACAAGCGATGATCATGCCTTCACGCTCGACCACGCTGAACTGCTCGATCTCACGCTCCAGCACTTCACGGGAACGGCGCACCAGAATCCCCTGCTCTTCCAGCGGACTGATCAGGTCGAGCAGGCCGCCGACGTCTTCAATCGCCGCCTCGCGCACCAGTTCGAATTGCTCTTGCGCGACCAGCGTGCCGCCACCGTCACGGGTGAACAGCTCGGTCAGCAGCGCGCCGTCTTCGGCATAGCTGACGATATGGCTGCGCGCCACCCCGCCACGGCAAGCCTCGGCGGCGGCATCCAGCAGTTCGGCCTGATAGTTGTTGCCCAGCCGCGCCAGATGCGCCGGCACCTGTTGCGGGCGCAGTTCGCGCACCAGTTTGCCGTTCTCGTCGATCAGACCGAGGTCGGCGCCGAACAGCAGCAGTTTGTCAGCGCCCAGGTCGATCGCGGCGCGGGTGGCGACGTCTTCGCAGGCCAGGTTGAAGATCTCGCCGGTCGGCGAATAGCCCAGCGGCGACAGCAGCACGATCGAGCGCTCGTCGAGCAGGCGGTTGATGCCTTTGCGGTCGACCCGGCGCACTTCACCGGTGTGGTGATAATCGACACCTTCGAGCACGCCGATCGGCCGCGCGGTCACGAGGTTGCCGCTGGCCACGCGCAAGCGCGAGCCCTGCATTGGCGAAGAAGCCATGTCCATCGACAAGCGCGCTTCGATGGCGATGCGCAACTGGCCGACCGCGTCGATCACGCACTCCAGGGTCGCCGCATCGGTGATGCGCATGCCGTGATGGTAATGCGGCGTCAGGCCACGGGCGGCGAGGCGGGTTTCAATCTGCGGGCGCGAACCGTGCACCAGCACCAGACGCACACCAAGGCTGTGCAGCAGGACAATGTCGTGGACGATGTTGCCGAAATTCGGATGCTCCACGCCGTCGCCGGGCAGCATGACGACGAAGGTGCAATCGCGGTGAGCATTGATGTAAGGGGACGCATGGCGAAGCCAGTTGACGTATTCGGGCATGAACCTGGGCCTGTAATAAATAGCAGCCGGAAAAAAGGGCGAAACGGAAAACGCACAGCGGGCTGATGGTTATCGTCGGAACAGGCTTGGCGACACGCGCGCTCTCCTCATGAATACGGGTTGGGGTGCTGGCAATTTACAGCGTTTGGTCAGGCAAAACACGGTCCCTTGTAGGAGTGAGCCTGCTCGCGATAGCGCAGTGTCAGTCAATATCTTCGGTGACTGGTTCACCGCTATCGCGAGCAGGCTCACTCCTACAAAGGGGGCATCATCGTTCGTCAGTCGTGAGGCAGTAATGTTCAATCAACTGCCGTAATACCTGCACGGTAGGCTGCAAACGTGACATTTCAAGGTACTCGCCCGGTTGATGTGCACAGGCGATGTCGCCGGGGCCGAGCACGATGGTTTCGCAGCCAAGGCGCTGAAGATAAGGCGCTTCGGTGCCGAACGCTACTGCTTCGGCACTGTGACCGGTAAGCTTTTCCGCGATGCGCACCAGTTCGGCGTCTGCAGCCTGCTCGAATGACGGCACTTCCGGGAACAACGGCTTGTAGTCGATCTTCACCTGATGCCGTTCGGCCACCGGATTGAGCTTGCGCAGAATCTCCGCACGCAGGACTTTCGGGTCCATGCCCGGCAGCGGGCGCAGGTCGAACTCCAGCGAACACTGGCCGCAGATGCGATTCGGGTTGTCGCCGCCATGAATACAGCCGAAGTTCAGCGTCGGTTGCGGCACGCTGAACTGCGGGTTGTTGAATTCACGCTGCCACAACAGACGCAGGCCACGCAGTTCGCCGATGGCATCGTGCATCGCCTCGAGGGCGCTGTGCCCCAGGCGCGGATCCGACGAATGGCCGCTCTGCCCGAGGATGTCGATGCGCTCCATCATGATGCCCTTATGCATGCGGATCGGCTTGAGCCCGGTCGGCTCGCCGATCACCGCCGCGCGCCCGATGGGATGCCCGGCCTCGGCCAGCGCACGGGCGCCGGACATCGAGCTTTCTTCATCGCAAGTGGCGAGAATCAGCAACGGTTGCCGGAACGGCTGGTCGAGCAACGGCTGCACGGCTTCGATGATCAGGGCGAAGAAGCCCTTCATGTCGCAGCTGCCCAGCCCGACCCAGCGGCCATCGACTTCGGTGAGTTTCAACGGATCGGTCTGCCACAGCGCATCGTCATACGGCACCGTATCGCTGTGCCCGGCCAGCACCAGTCCGCCCGGGCCGCTGCCGAAACTGGCGAGCAGATTGAATTTTCCGGGGCTGACCTGCTGGATATCGCAACTGAACCCCAGCTCGCCCAGCCATCCGGCGAGCAAATCGATCACCGCCCGGTTGGACTGGTCCAGGTTCGGTTGGGTACAGCTGACCGACGGCGCGGCAATCAGCGCGGCGAACTGGTCTTTCATGGACGGCAAAGGCATCGCTGACTCCAACTCCCGAATTGAAGTCCATCATAGAGCCATCCGGCGCCAGGAATAAACCGCCGCAGGGCGTAGGAAGTTTGAGTCCTGTACACTGCACGACCTTGGCAGCCACACATTCCCCCGGCTGCGCTCCCGATCCTGGATTTTCCGGCCATGCAGAAAGAAACCGAAATCAAACTCCGCGTCAGCCGCGAAACCCTCGCCGCTCTGCGCGAGCACCCGCTACTGAAAAAACGCAACAAAAATGGCTGGGAACGCCGTGAGTTGATGAACCAGTACTTCGACACCCCCGAGCGCGACCTGGCCCAGGCCAAAGTCGCCCTGCGCCTGCGCAAGGACGGTGACGAAGTGATTCAGACCCTCAAGACGCGCGGCCAGAGCATCGCCGGTCTGTCCGAGCGTAACGAGTACGACTGGAAGTTGCCCAAAGCCAAGCTCGATGTGAAAAAGCTCGACGGCGAATGCTGGCCCGAGTCGCTGGCCGAGCTGGACAAGAAAACCCTGAAACCGATCTTCACCACCGATTTCGTCCGCGAGCGCGCGGAAATCGCCTGGGGCCGCGGCAAGGCCAAAGTGGTCATCGAGGCCGCGCTGGACCTCGGTCATGTGGTGGTCGGCAAACAGAAAGAAGAAATCTGCGAGCTGGAACTGGAACTGCGCGAAGGCGAGCCTGCCGCGCTGCTGGAACTGGCCGCCGAACTGGCCGAAACCCTGGCCCTGATGCCGTGCGACATCAGCAAGGCCGAACGCGGCTACCGCCTGTACGACGCCAACAGCTACTCGCTGAGCCTGCCGGCGCCGCAACTGACCCCGGAAACCCAACTCGACGATGCCTTCGCCGCACTTTGCTGGCATCTGCTTGGCAGCAGTCAGCGTCTGGCTGAACAGTATCGTTTCAACGGCCACTGGCGCCTGCTGCAGGACTGGGTCGAAAACCTCGCGGAAATGCGTGCCCTGCTCAGCAGCCTCGGCCAGGCTGCGCCGCGACCGTCGACGCACGACCTGCGCGTGGCGCTGGATGCGTTGCTCGAAGACTGGCGCCCGCTGGTTCAGGTCGGTATCGAAGACGAAGACGTGCGCAAAGCGGCGCCGGAACAATTCCTCGAAGAGCTGGAAGACCCACGCTGGGGCCTGTTCTCGCTGACCACCTCGCGCTGGCTGCTGGCCCGCACCTGGACCGCCGAGCGCAACGTTCGTGGCAACCGCCAGGGTGGCGCTCAGTTGCACAGCTGGCTGCCGCGCCTGTTGGGCGAAGAAGCCACGGCCCTGCAACTGCAGCGCTATCAGCAACAGCCGGAAGATCTGGCCGAGCAACTGCCGCGCATCGAGCGCATCCAGGTCTGGCTGCACCACGCGCGTAACGTGCTGGAGATCCCGGAAATGGATCGCCTGTACGGCGAGTTGAACAAACTGGCGCAACTGGCCAACGAGCCGACAATCACTGACGAACTGCTCGATGCGCGCAAGCAGCAGGCGATTGCGGTTTACCAGAATCGTGCCTGGAAAATGCTGCTGCGCATGTAAGTCCGCCATCGCTGGCAAGCCAGCTCCCACAGGTCTTGTGTTGAAACGCTATCTGCATTTCAACACTGAACCTTGTGGGAGCTGGCTTGCCAGCGATGAGGCCAGCCAAACAACCGCTCAATCTCAAACCGGCAAGCTGGTCGTGGACTTGATCTCCGACAACGCCACAATCGAGTTCACTTCCTGAATCCCCGGCACCAGCGACAGCTTCTCGAAAAAGAATCGCTCATACGCTTCGATATCCGCCGCAACAATGCGCAATAGAAAGTCCACCGCGCCCATCAGCACATAACACTCCAGCACTTCCGGAAAACCGCGAATCGCCTCGGTAAACTCGGTGAAGTTGGAACGCCCATGCGCGTTGAGTTTGATCTCGGCGAAAATCTGCGTGTTCAGCCCGATCTTCTTGCGGTCGAGCAAGGTCACCTGGCCACGAATGATCCCCTCCTCCTTCATCCGTTGAATCCTTCGCCAGCATGGCGACTGCGACAGCCCCACCTGCTCGGCGATCTGCGCGCTGGACAGCGAAGCGTCCTCTTGCAGCAACGCGAGTATCTTGCGGTCGTAGGCGTCCAGCTCGCTGTGCATAGAAAAACCTCAAATATAAGAATTTGCGAATTGATCAGGTCGATCAATCGTCAATAACACCGATCTTAGCCAAGAAATGCCCGGCGCCGAATGTAAAAATTCCTCCACTGATTCTGGAGCCCCGCCATGCCGCACCTCGAAGCCGTCAACAGCCTCCCCACCCGTGCCGACGTCTGGCATGTCAACAACCCCCACTGCCTGGCGCACTACCAACTGCTTGCCGAAGCCGAGCCGGATCTGTTGGTGCGTGTGCTGAACCTGTTCGCGCTGCAGTTCCTCACCCCCGAACAGGTCAACGTGCAGCGGCTCGACGATCTGCTGTCGATCGACATCGTCATGGGTGGCCTGAGCTGGCATCGCGCCCAGGTGATCGGGGAAAAACTTCGTAACCTGATCAGCGTGTACTCGGTGAATCTGCAAAACACCGACGGGGCGTGGGATGCGCCCGCACAGGCGGCTGGCTGACAAATCCGGCAACTGCTTGGTCAGGTAGTGGCCCAACGGTCTGTGGGGCCACGGCTATCCTTTGCGAACTGACGTTCAAAAGGAGCCCGCATGTCCGTTCAACTCGCCACTCAGGACCGCTGGCTGGAACTCAACGATGTCTTGCGTGAACTGGTCGCCCAAGGGTTTATCAGCCAGGACTCGGCGGAGCAGGCGCTGAACGCGCGCCGTCGCCACGCCGCTCAGGGTCAGATGCATCCACTGGAGTTCATTGCCAGCCAGCAACTGGACGACCTCAGCCGTCCGGGCAAACACCTGGACCTGGAAAGCCTGACCCTGTGGCTGGCGCAACAGGCCGGCCAGCCGTACTTGCGCATTGATCCGCTGAAAATCAACGTCGCCGCCATCACCCCGCTGATGTCCTACGCGTTCGCCCAGCGGCACAGGATCCTCGCCGTGGCGGTCGATCGCGATTCGGTGACCGTGGCCAGCGCCCAGCCCTACGTGAATGGCTGGGAAGCTGACCTGACTCACGTTCTGAAGCTGCCGATCAAACGGGTGGTGGCCAACCCGGCGGACATCCAGCGCTTCAGCGTCGAGTTTTTCCGCCTGGCCAAATCGGTCAGCGGTGCCAGCAATGCCGATCAGCAAGGCGGCAACCTCGGCAACTTCGAACAACTGCTCAACCTCGGCGCCAGCGATCAGGAGCCGGACGCCAACGATGCGCACATCGTCAATATCGTCGACTGGCTGTTCCAGTACGCCTTCCAGCAGCGCGCCAGCGATATCCACATCGAACCGCGCCGCGAACAGGGCACGGTGCGTTTTCGCATCGACGGTGTCCTGCACAACGTCTATCAATTCCCGCCGCAGGTGACCATGGCCATCGTCAGCCGCCTGAAAAGCCTCGGGCGGATGAACGTCGCCGAGAAGCGCAAACCCCAGGACGGCCGGGTCAAGACCAAGACCCCGGACGGCGGCGAGGTCGAGCTGCGCCTGTCGACCCTGCCCACCGCGTTCGGCGAAAAAATGGTCATGCGTATTTTTGACCCGGAGGTGCTGCTCAAGGACTTTGATCAGCTTGGCTTTTCCGCCGACGACCTGCGCCGCTGGCAAGACATGACCCGCCAGCCCAACGGCATCATTCTGGTCACCGGACCGACCGGTTCGGGCAAGACCACCACGCTCTACACCACCCTGAAAAAACTGGCGACGCCGGAGGTCAACCTGTGCACCATCGAAGACCCGATCGAGATGGTCGAGCCGGCGTTCAACCAGATGCAGGTGCAGCACAACATCGACCTGAGCTTTGCCGCCGGGGTGCGTGCGCTGATGCGGCAGGACCCGGACATCATCATGATTGGCGAGATCCGCGATCTGGAAACCGCCGAAATGGCCATTCAGGCCGCACTGACCGGGCATCTGGTGCTGTCGACCCTGCACACCAACGACGCGCCCAGCGCCATCAGTCGCCTGCTGGAACTCGGCGTGCCGCACTACCTGATCAAAGCCACGGTGCTCGGGGTCATGGCGCAGCGTCTGGTGCGCACCTTGTGCCCACACTGCAAGGCGCCACTGACACTCGCCGAGGAAGACTGGCAAACCCTGACTCGGCCCTGGCAAGCGCCGCTGCCGGCTAATGCGCAGTGCGCCATCGGTTGCCTGGAATGCCGCGACACCGGTTATCACGGCCGCGCCGGGGTCTACGAGATCATGCAATTGAGCGACAGCCTCAAAGCCTTCATCACCCCGGACACCGACCTCACCGCGATTCGTCGCCAGGCCTTCAAGGAAGGCATGCGCAGCTTGCGGTTGTCCGGCGCGCAGAAAGTCGCGGCCGGCCTGACGACCATCGAGGAAGTGCTGCGGGTGACCCCCCAGAGCGAGCAGAAATAACCCGCCACGGAACCGGATCGGGGAACAACGATCCAACGCCGTAGTTAACCCCCAGGAGTCACCTAATCATGCGTCTCAAACTTGCTGTTGCCACGCTGGCCTTGCTGTCCCTTCCCGTTGGTTCGGCCATGGCGGACAGCTTTTGGCGTAACGTCATCTCGTCCGGTGCCACCACCGGCTCGACCTACCTGACCTTCAAGGATCACAAGCTGATCATCGCCGCGCAGGACGATGCCGGCAGTTTCGTCGCCAGCGATGGCGGTATCCGCGGGCCGTACCTGGAAGCCGCGATGCAGAAAGTCCGCGCCGACAACCCGGGCCTGCAGGCCACGGACATGGAACTGGCAAACGCGATTCTGGCGAAGAATGCGGTAGCGTCCGAGTAAGCCTGGCACCGATAGAAATGCCGCTCGATTGAGCGGCATTTTTTTGCCTGTAATTCCCTGTTCACCACACAACCTCTGCAGGAGTGAGCCTGCAATGAAGCGGGGGGCACAGGGAGATCAGCGGTAATCGTTCACCGGAACACAGGCGCAAAACAGATTGCGATCGCCATAAACGTTGTCCACCCGGTTCACCGCCGGCCAGTATTTATGCGCCTTGGTGTGCGCATCGGGGGTGATGCCCTGTTCGAGGCTGTAAGGCCGCTCCCACACCCCGGTGACATCCGCCAGAGTATGCGGCGCGCGCTTGAGCGGGTTGTCTTCCGCCGGCCAGTTGCCGTTCTGCACTTCGGTGATTTCCGCGCGAATACTCAGCATCGCGCCGATAAAGCGGTCCAGCTCCGCTTTCGATTCGCTCTCGGTCGGCTCGACCATCAACGTCCCCGGCACCGGAAACGACATGGTTGGCGCGTGGAAGCCGTAGTCCATCAAGCGCTTGGCAACGTCTTCTTCGCTGATCCCGGTCTGCGCCTTCAACGGCCGCAAATCGAGAATGCATTCATGGGCCACGCGGCCGTTGCGCCCGGTGTAGAGCACCGGGAAGGCGCCAGATAAATGTTGCGCCAGGTAGTTCGCCGCCAGAATCGCCACTTCGCTGGCATCCGCCAATTGCGGCCCCATCATCGCGATGTACATCCAGCTGATCGGCAGAATGCTCGCACTGCCCCACGGTGCTGCGCTGACCGCGCCGTTCTGCGCCAGCGGCCCGTCGATGGGCACCACCGGGTGATTGGCGACGAACGGTGCCAGATGCGCACGGATGCCGATCGGCCCCATGCCCGGTCCGCCGCCACCGTGGGGAATGCAGAACGTCTTGTGCAGGTTCATGTGCGACACATCGGCGCCGATGTCCGCCGGTCGCGTCAACCCGACCTGTGCATTGAGGTTGGCCCCGTCCATGTACACCTGACCGCCGTGCCTGTGGATAACGTCACAGATCTCGCTGATGCCCTCTTCGTACACTCCATGGGTCGATGGATAGGTCGCCATCAGGCACGACAACTTGTCCCCGGCCTCCGCCGCTTTCGCCTTCAAATCCTCGAGATCGACGTTGCCCGCCTCGTCGCACTCGACGATCACCACGCGCATCCCGGCCATCTGCGCCGAAGCCGGATTGGTGCCGTGAGCCGACGACGGAATCAGGCAGATATCCCGCGCGCCCTGCTGCCGGCTCTCGTGATATTTGCGAATCGCCAGCAGCCCGGCGTACTCGCCCTGAGCCCCGGAGTTGGGCTGCATGCAGATCGCCTCGAACCCGGTGATCGCGCACAACCAGCGCTCCAGTTCTTCGATCATCAAGGTGTAACCGACCGCCTGCTCCCGCGGCGCGAACGGGTGCAGGTTGGCAAATTGCGGCCAGGTAATCGGGATCATCTCGCTGGTGGCGTTGAGTTTCATGGTGCAGGAGCCCAGCGGGATCATTGACTGGTTGAGCGCCAGATCCTTGTTCTCCAGTTGTTTGAGGTAGCGCAGCATCTCGGTTTCGCTGTGATGAGCATTGAACACCGGATGGCGCAGGTAAGGCGTCTTGCGCTGGAGGGTGTCGGGGATGCCAGACACCAGGGTTTCTGCGTCCAGTTGCTCGACGTTCAGCCCATGATCAGCACCCAGCAGTACATCGAACAGCCTGGCCACTGTGCTTTCATCGCTGGTTTCATCGAGGCTCAGCCCCACTCGACCGCGCCCGAGAATCCGCAGGTTGATCTGCGCTGCCCTGGCGCTGTCGATGATCGCGCTCTGCGCGCCGCCGACGTCGAGGGTGAGGGTGTCGAAAAACTGCCCGTTGACCCGTTGCATCCCGTGGCGCTCAAGGCCCGCCGCCAGAATGCAGGTCAGCCGATGCACGCGCTGGGCGATGCGTTTCAAGCCTTGCGGCCCGTGATACACCGCGTAGCAACCGGCGATATTGGCCAGCAGTACCTGCGCGGTGCAGATGTTCGAGTTGGCCTTCTCGCGACGAATGTGTTGCTCACGGGTTTGCAGGGCCATGCGCAACGCCACATTGCCTCGAGCGTCTTTCGACACGCCGATGATCCGCCCCGGAATCGCCCGTTTGTATTCATCGCGGCTGGCGAAAAACGCCGCGTGCGGGCCGCCGTATCCCATGGGCACGCCAAAGCGCTGGGACGAGCCGAACACCACATCCGCGCCCAGCTCACCCGGCGGCGTCAGCAACAACAGGCTCAACAGATCCGTCGCAACGCAGGCCAGCGCCTGCTGCGCGTGCAACTGATCAATGACCGGGCGCAGATCGCGAATCTCGCCATGGGTGTCGGGATACTGCAGCAACGCACCGAACACCTGGTGCTGCTTCAAGTTATCCACAGCGTCGATGATCAGCTCGAAGCCGAAACCTTCGGCGCGGGTCTGCACCACGGAAATGGTCTGCGGATGACAGTTCTCGTCGACGAAAAACAGATTGCTCTTCGACTTCGCCACGCGTTTGGCCAAAGCCATGGCTTCCGCAGCGGCAGTGGCTTCGTCGAGTAACGAAGCGTTGGCCAGTTCGAGGCCGGTGAGGTCGATGGTCAGTTGCTGGAAATTCAGCAACGCTTCGAGACGGCCTTGGGCGATCTCCGGTTGATACGGGGTGTACGCGGTGTACCAGCCGGGATTTTCCAGCACGTTGCGCAGAATGACGGTCGGCGTCAGCGTGCCGTGGTAACCCATGCCGATCAGGCTGGTCCACACCTGGTTCTGCTCGGCATAACCGCGCAACTTGGCGAGCGCCGCCTGTTCGTCGAGGGCTGGCGGCAAATCCAGCGCCCGATTCAGACGAATGCCCGGCGGCACCGTCTGCTCGATCAGTTCGGCCCGGCTGCCGAGGCCGAGGCTATCGAGCATCGCCTGCTGTTCGGCGGCGTCGGGCCCCAAATGGCGGCGCAGGAAGGCTTCGGGGTCGCGTAACTGGCTCAAGGATGGCAACTGGGACATGACGGGCTCTCTCTTGGCTGGCGCTCGGCGTCAATGCAACACGGTCAAACCAGCATAGCAGCCGATACCGCCGCGCACGGCTTGGCGGCAGAGGGGTTCCGGGGCATGCTGTAGCGCCTGCATCAGGCGTTCAACTTTCGGATGATCCAATCCCCATGAGCCAACTGCCGTTCCTGCCGTTTTCCA
>NZ_QAIU01000509.1:0-867 GCF_003061205.1 Pseudomonas sp. HMWF006 | reverse complement strand
GATCACCAGCGGGCCGAAGGTCCAGGCCTTCGAAGCACAGCTGTCGGAATCCTTCGGCGGGCGCCCGGTGCGCACGTTCAACTCCGGCACCTGCACCATGGAAATCGCCCTGCGCATCGCCGGCATCGGCCCGGGTGACGAAGTGATCACCACCCCGATTTCCTGGGTCGCCACCGCCAACGTGATCCTCGAAGTGGGCGCCACCCCGGTGTTTGCCGACATCGACCCGGTGACCCGCAACATTGATCTGGACCAACTGGAAGCGGCGATCACCCCGCGCACCAAAGCGCTGATCCCGGTGTACCTCGCCGGCCTGCCGGTGGACATGCAGCGCTTGTACGCCATCGCCCGCAAACACAATCTGCGCATTGTTGAAGACGCCGCCCAAGCGTTGGGTTCGAGCTGGAACGGCCAGCGCATCGGCGCCACCGGCGATTTCGTGTCGTTCAGTTTCCAGGCCAACAAGAACGTTACCTGCTCCGAGGGTGGCTGCCTGGTGCTGAACACCCCGGAAGAAGCGCGGCTGGCGGAGAAGTACCGTTTGCAGGGCGTGACGCGCAACGGCTTCGATGGTCTGGACGTCGACGTGCTCGGTGGCAAGTTCAACATGACCGATGTCGCCGCCACCATTGGCCTGGGTCAGTTCGCGCATATCGAGGCGCTGACCGCCCATCGTCAGGAACTGGCCCGACACTACTTCAAATGTTTTGGCGATGACTTTGAAGCGACCTATGGTGCGCAACTGCCGCCTGCGGACTTCACCCACAGCAACTGGCACCTGTTCCAACTGGTCCTGCCGGAGCGCAAGGACGGCTTGCCGGCCCGCGCCACGTTCATGGAACAGATGCAGGCACGGGGTATCGGCAT
>NZ_QAIU01000508.1:11341-31873 GCF_003061205.1 Pseudomonas sp. HMWF006 | reverse complement strand
GGGGAATCTCCGTTTTTCGTTTACTCGATCCACTTCGATCTCGACAAACCTTACCCTAGTTACGCCATTTCCACGAACCCTGACTTCGATTGGGATCGTATCCTGATCGACGAAGATGAGCTGGGCCAGGTTCACAGGGTTTGCATGGAGCAGTATGAGCCAAGACATGACTTTTGGGTTTACGTCAGGCGTGTAGGGTTTCAGCAATTCGAGCTTGGGGATTAGCTTGGCCTCAACTCAACTCAACCCCAGCTCTGAATCTCCGCTGATAAAGTCAATACTCGGGAGCGTCCGCTTCTGGTCGATCGTGTCCTGCCTGTTACGGCTGATCAGGTTGGCTGCAAATCTCACTTCAGATGAAAGTCATTTTCCGTCAAGCGCAATCTCTCGATTGCAGCTTGAAGTCTAGGGCGATCATGAGCCTACCCAGAACGCCAAATACCGGCCAACTTCGTTTCTGCAAATAAGTGGTCCGCCTCGAGGCCACGACTCAGAACCCCAGCGCGTTTCGCGCCCCTAGAGTTGCATTACTGCGAGCGCCCTGCGCAGGGGCTCGTCGGATATCTGGATAGGACCATGAAATGGCACATCCATGTCCAAAACAAGGTAAACGGAAGCCGCAATGAGCAATGACGAGATGATGAACATTCCTGTCACCATCGAATTACGGGGAGCGCGGTATCCAAAACTGGCGAAAATGAGCGTCAACCAAGCAACAAGCATCCCAATGAGCGGGCCAGGAATCGCTCCCTCTGACTGCTCGACGATCCTCCAGCGCTGCTCGATGAGCGAATGATATTGCTGACGAATATCCTGCAGCATCGTTTCATGGTATCGGTCCGGGGGCTTTATAAGAGCCAAAGACTTGCCTATATCATCCAGGTATTTAGCCGCCTCGCTGTTACGATGCTGCAGCGCCTCGTCTCCCCGATACGGAGTCTCGATAGCGCGCTCAAGATAGGTGATCAGGCGGGTTCGCGTGTCTTTTGCCGCATCGCCATAGCCCCGCAGTGTCCGATCAAAAATGATCATGCTGGTTGCATACCCATGGAAGTTTGCGTCAATCGACTCGAAAGTGTTTTTGGCAGAATTAATCATCAAGCCAAAGACCAGCGATGTCATAACCACAAAAATGTTGGCTACCAGACGAATTACGGAGTTAGTGTCGTCATCCCTGTGGTGGGATGCCAGCTTGGGATACCACTGCATCATGAGAAGCGAGGCAGAAACGAGGCACCCAAAAATGGCCAGTGCGATCCAGAAAGAGTTCATACATCAGCGCCCTGATCAATTGGAGTCAAGTCTTGAAGGATAGACCGTTGGGTTCTCTCGGAATTCTGCTCGGCAGGCCCGAACCAAAAATCGACTACCAGCGGCCAGCAACCTTCTTCCCGCACGGCCTAGGACACACCTTCCTGCCGCAGCCACAGTGTGGCGTCCCTCCATGCACCTACCGTCACAAGTTCCTCCAGTGTCTCCAACACAATTTTTCCCAGCTCAGCGCCAGTCGGCTATTTCTCCGGTCCTTGAGCGTGGCCAACGAGACCGTGGAGCGAATCCCCGGTCGTTCAATCGCATGGCCTACCAAAATTCCCCTGGCAATGTCCTCCTGAACCGCGGCATGCGCCAGAATCGAATAGCCCATGCCCTCAGCCACCGTGCGCTTGGTCAAGTTGACGCTGTCCACATCGAACACGACATTCAACTGAAAGCCATTTTGTGCGGCGACCTGTTCAATCAGGCGTCGATTGCTGTGGGGCAATCCTGGGAGGATCAACGGAAAATCCGCTAACCCGAGTATGCGCACCGATTTCGACGCTTCGCCCGGCGGACCGACCAGTACCATTCGTTCGCTGAAAATCGCCCGCACATCAAATGCCTCCAGCAAAAGCTGGTTGTAAACCACGGCCACCTGAATGCGGCCGTCCAGCAAGCATTCCTGCAGTGACGTGCTCAAGTCTTCCGATACATGCAATGAAGCCTTCGGCCAGCGCTCGTGAAAACGACGAATCAACTGCGGCCCGACGATGATACCGATCGCAGGGGGCAAGCCAACAGCCAAGTGCCCTCGCTCCTCGAATGCACTGTTGCGCACGTGGTCGGCGGTTTCTTCCATGTAGCGCAGCATAACGTCCGCCCGCTCCAATAGGCGCGCACCTGCCGTGGTCAGTTCTACGCCCCTGCCATGACGAATGATGAAACCCCTCGGACAGGCTTTCATTGCCCTGCTGAAAATGATGCTGGCGCCAATCGTCTTCGTCACCCTTGTGCATGGTCTGCCCCATGTTCAGGACATGCGCAAACTCGGCCGGCTCGGCGTGAAATCGTTGATCTATTTTGAAGTCGTCAGCACTGGTTCATTCTGGTCAACGTGGTGGAGCCCGGCGTGGGCCTGCATGCCACCAGCCTCAACGAGTCCAGCGAAGCGATCAAGGCCACCTCCGCCGCCGGCAGCGTGTCCATGGTCAACTACCTGCTCGGCCTCATTCCTCCCCGCAGGCTATAGCTTCAACCTCGACGGCACTGCGATCTACATGGCGATTGCTATCGGCTTCATCGCCCAGGCTTGAACCTACTCAGCTGAGCCTCTCAATAAGTCATGACGCTTAATTAAAAATGACTAAAAAAAGCAAACAGTGTCCACAATTTCCGGAAATACCTTGCCCGCTTACAAGAACCTTCTTGTTCTAATCTACTGCCCTGATTTCTAGAATTTCCTTGCGCTAAACAAGGCGCTATTTGCCTGATCCAACACTGCAAGGAAGTTTTATCTCCATGAAAGCAATTAAATTTCTGATGCTCGCTTCGGCTGCGTGCGCTGTCACCAGCACTGCCATGGCAGCTGATGGCACCATCAATTTTACCGGTGAAATTGTCGCTGCTTCTTGCGTCGCGTCGGCGGGTGCAGGATCCACCGTAGGTGGCGGTCCTGGCAAACAAATCGTTGATGTAAATCTGGGCAAGGTCAGCATGGACGCCATCAATGGCGCGGGCGAAGGCAACATCGCCGCCGGCACCGCCATCAACCTCAACCTGGACTGCGGCAACACCGCTGCCGGCCTGACTACCGTCAAGTTTGGCTTCGACCCAATGTCGGGGTCCGGCGTGGATGCAAAAAACAACAACTTGCTGAAAATCAGCGGTAGCGCCGAGGGCGTGGGCATCGGCATGTTCGATGACAGCAACCACCTCATCAACATGTCTGGCAACGAGACTTACTCTGCTCCGCTGGTCGTAGAAGGCGACGGTGCCGACGCCAAGTACTCCGCCAACCTGCGCATGCGAGCCTCTTACGTAGCTAACGGTGCCGAACTCAAACCAGGTACTGCGAACGGCACACTGCCATTCACTTTGACCTACGAGTAAATCGTTCCCAAAAGAGGGGGATTGAAACCCCCTCGCTTTTCTGCGAGTCGCTGATGAATACCGGTAACTTTTTTCGACTATGTCTTTTCTTAATGCTGTTGATGATATCCGGCGTTTCTCACGCAGGCATTCAGGTTGGAGGCACCCGGGTTATTTTCCCGGCCTCGGATCATGAAGCCTCTCTTCAAGTTCGTAATGAGGGCACCGACGACATAATGATCCAGTCATGGATTGAGGCAGGTTCAGAACAAGCGGATCGCGATATCCCTTTTGCAATTACCCCATCCTTGGCGCGTCTGAGTCATCGTAAACAACAAACACTGCGTATTTTCTATCAAGGCAAAGGGCTACCGGAAGATCGCGAATCGGTGTTTTGGGTGAGCGTACAAGAAATCCCTCAGGTCAGTAGTTCGGAGAACAGTCTGCAAGTTGCCTTTCGCCAACGTTTAAAGTTGTTCTACCGACCAAACGGTCTACCGGGCAAGCCTGAAGAGTCCGCCAATACACTGAAGTGGAACATCCTGAGAAACGCAGGCAAGGCTGTACTGCTGGCAACCAACGACTCCGCCTTTCACGTGTCATTCGCCAAAGTCATAGTTATTGCAGGCGATAAAGAATACGTCGTGGAGCCTGAAATGATTAGCCCGCGCGACGCTCAGAAAATGTCCATAAAAGGACTACCCGCCTCTGTCGGGGGCGATGCTCAAATCGTCTGGGAGTCCATCAATGACTACGGCGCACTGATCGAGCATAAAGTCTCAATCAAGTTCTAACGCTGTTCCCCCGCTCCAACTTTTATTTCACCGCGTACTTCATGGGGTTCTTCCCCAGGACTCTTCGTGCACAGGAAGTAGCGTTTTGACGGAATTTCGACCTCATTCCATGAAAATCAAAAAACACCACAGGAAGTCTCGAAAGACGCGCGCCAAAAAAAGGTCGGGCAAGTATCTCTCGTACTTGGCCGCAGCAAGCATGCTGGGTGCCTCGACCGCATCGGCTACACAGTTCAACCCGATGTTCCTCAAAGACAAGGGGGCGAAAGTCGATCTGCGTTTCTTTGAACAGTCCAACGGCGTTGTGCCAGGCGATTACAGCGTTGATATTTATCTGAACCAGCGCCTGGAGCGGCGCGAAGACATTTCTTTTGTGGCTGACGAAGATACGCCAAAAGCAGATGCACGCCCGATTCTGAAGATTGGACTGCTTCGCGAAATGGGAGTGGATATCGAGCGTCTTCAGAAAGAAGGCATCGTTTTCAAGGATAGTAACGACGATGAACCCGTCAACTTACTGCGTATCGAAGGTGCCGTGGTGGAGATGGATGTTTCCAAGCTCTCGCTAAACATAAGCGTGCCACAGGCTTACATAAAACGCCGCTCCCGTGGATACGTCGACCCTTCGCTATGGGATGAAGGTATTACAGCTGCGTTCACCAACTATCAAATGAACTTCAACCGCAACACTGGTGGCGGTTTTGAAAGCGACTACGGGTATTTGGGCTTACGAAGCGGCTTCAATATTGGCCAATGGCGGTTGCGCAACGACTCATCGCTGAGCCAAAGCACCGGCACTGCACGCAAATTTTCCAGCAACCGCACCTATCTGGAACATGACGTCACCTCAATAAAGGGCCGCTTCGCGCTCGGCCAGCTGTATACCAATGGCGATATCTTTGACAGCAGTCGCTTTCGCGGGCTTCAACTCGGCTCGGACATCGGCATGTTGCCCGACAATGAGTCGGGTTATGCGCCAGTTGTGCGCGGCATCGCCGAGACCCATGCCACCGTTGAGGTGCGCCAGAACGGCTACGTCATTTACTCAACCACTGTTTCGCCTGGCGCGTTCGAAATTCGCGATATATACCCCGGTGGCTCCAACGGCGACCTTGAGGTCACGATCATCGAGTCCGATGGACGTGAGCGCAAATACACCCAGGCTTATTCCTATCTGCCTGTGATGGTGCGACAAGGGACTTTCCAATACAGCCTGTCAATGGGCAAATACGACAGTGAAGGCATGAAATCGCCGAATTTGATGCAGGGCACGGCGGTCTATGGCGCAACCGACAACCTGACAACGTACGGCGGTGTACTCAGCGCTGACGGTTACAAAGCGTTCAATATCGGCCTGGGCCTCAACACCGGTTTGGGTGGCATGTCACTGGATATCACCAACAGCCAGTCGCACCCGGATCATGGCGAGGCCAATACCGGTCAGAGTGCGCGCTTTCTGTATTCCAAAACACTCAACAGCACCAATACAACTTTCACCATGGTCGGCTACCGCTATTCCACCTCGGGTTATCGCACGCTCAGCGAACACATTCAGGAGTCGAGCGACGCCGACCAACAGAATTTCATTAGCAGCCGCCCCAAGAGCCGACTTGACTTGAACATCAACCAGAATATCGGCCGCGGTTCAGTGTTCGTCAGTGCGGGCGAGACCAACTACTGGAATCGCGCGGGCAGCATGCGCCGTCTGCAATTGGGCTACAGCGGTAACGTTGGTGATGTGAGTTACAGCATTACCGCTTCACATACGCAAGATGGCGGCCGCTCGCGGGAGTCGGATAATCAGCTTGCATTCGCGGTGAGCATTCCATTTGGCTCTGGCTCTCGTTCACAGCGCATGTACAGCAACTTCACCCGCTCGGGTAAAGAAGGCGACAGCCTGCAGACCGGGGTTTCAGGCTATCTCGACGATGCCGGAAAGCTCTCGTACTCCGCTCAGGCGGGCACGTTCGGCAGTGAGCATTCGGGCAGTGCCGGTTTGGGTTGGGACGGGCCGACAGCCAAGCTCGCTGGTAACTACGCGGTCTCGGGTACGACTCGGCATTTGGACTTTTCCGCTGCGGGGTCTGTGGTTGCTCATAGCGGTGGTGTCACGCTCGGCCAACCGGTCGGTGAAACCTTCGCCTTGGTGGAGGTGCCGGGAATCAAAGGTGTCAGCGCAAACGGTGCAACCGCGCGTACGGATAGCGCCGGATACGCCATCGAGAGTTACGTGCAGCCCTACCGTTACAACGAAATTGGTCTCGATACCCAAACACTGGGAACCGATGTCGACGTGCTTGATACCTCAACCCGAGTTGTGCCGCGCCGGGGAGCCGTAGTCAAGGCGCATTTCGAGGCTTCCTCCGGTCGACGTGTACAGGTGGATCTGACGCTGAACAACGGCAGAAAACTCCCCTTCGGCGCCCAGGTTGAGGACGAAGGCGGCAAATTGCTGGCCGTTGTCGACAATACGTCCCGCGCACTTGTATTCGGCATCAAGAACGAAGGCCAATTGAAAGTGAAGTGGGCCGAAGGCATTTGCTTTGCGCCCTATCGCTTGCCACCCCGGGACAGTGCTTTGACGTACGACCAAATCAATCTCACCTGCGGTGCGCAGGCTGATAAAGGAGTAAAAAGTTGAAGTATGCATCTCGTGTAATTACGGCCATTTTTACCATGGTCGTGAGCAGTGCGGCTTTTGCCGATAATTCCGCTCAGTGCTGGTGGGATCCACAGCCGCAAGACAAGACAAAGAGGTATATCCCGCTGATACCTGCAGCCACCAAGACGCTGAATCTGGCGCCAATTGGTGGGCGAATGGCCTATCAAACTTTCTCTTTGAGAGCAGTAACCGGCAGAGTCAACTTGTTCAGATGCCCAGTCAAAATACCGACAATTACGTATAGCTTTAGAATGGATGCCCCTTTGGAAGATGGATACGACGACGTTTATCGTACGAATATTCCCGGGGTCGGACTCCGGTTCGTAGATGGTTTTTTGAATAGAGCTTTGCCATTTGAGGTGAGCTACATCAATGCTGTTAAAAACGCCCGCTACCTACCAGAGCCCTTGACCATGGAGCTGATACGCACCGCCCGAGACGTAAAGACTGGCACGCTTAATGTAAACATCAAGATGATTGCCAAGGTTGAAGATTGGGAAGCAGCGGAGGCAAATATCACCGGGTCAATAGAGCTCACTTCCAGTAACTACTTTTCGGGATGCACAGGTGAAAAGCGCCAAGACATTCCACTGGGCAAGGTCGCGATCGCTCTTCTCGAACAACAAACACCTCGCCCTGTCGGACTGAGCGTGCTGTGCACCGGTCTTCTTCCCGGATCGAAGTTGCCAGTGCGAATTTATTTCGAAGGCAGTAACGAAGGATCCGGCATGCTCAATTTGACCCCAGGCGGCGCAGAAGGCGTCGGCGTGGCACTCACCACTCCTTCGGGCGTCAAGCTTCCCTTTAACAAGTGGGGCGGGTTAGCCATGCAGTGGGTAAATACCGAAGAAGATGGGGAGCGTTACACGTTCGATTTCAATGCGAAATATGCTCGCAAAGGCAGTGCCAAGATTACGCCTGGAAGAGCAGATGCCGCTCTGAACTACATCCTGGATTACAACTGATCCTTAGACTATTTCAAGGCAGGGCGCTTGACGCCCGGCCTAAGGCGTTTATCACGCGGCGAAGCCATTGTTATGGCGTGCAAACCGTTGCCTCAACGCATCAATTGACATTGGGCGTGCGCAGAGATAGCCCTGACCAATCTTCACCCCCTTCCGTACAAGACAGCGTCGCTGCTCTTCCGTTTCGATGCCTTCCACCACCAGGCGCATTCCCAATTCTCCAGCCAACAGCACAGTTGCACGCGCAATACTGCGATGCAGTGTGGATTGGATGAGTTGCCGAGTGAATTCGCCGGCCAGCTTGATTTCATCAAACGGCAGTTGGCACAGGCGAAAGAGCGAGGAATGCCCCGTCCCGTAATCATCGAGCGACAGCTGCACGCCGAGCTGCCGAAGGCGCAGGACGTGCTGCACACATACATCACTGGCGACCGCAGGACCGTCCTCCGTGATCTCAAACGTTACCGACGATAGCGGCAAAGGATGTTCTCTCAGGCGTGACATAAGACGGTTGACCAACTCTGCCTTGGCCAATTGCAGCAGGCTGAGATTAAACGCAACGCCTAAATATCGCCCTTCGTCATGCAACTGAATTTGACCGGCCAAGCCTTGATCAAGAAGTTCGCACAGCAAATCATCAAGCAAATGTTCGTGGGTCATAGTCGGGATGAACGCTGCCGGTGTCAGCAGTCCCAATTCTGGATGCTGCCAGCGAGCGAGAACCTCCAGGGAATCAACAGCATTACTGCTCAGATCAAATTTTGGTTGAACGTACGCCTGGAACTCACCCTGCCGCAATCCTCTTCGGATCGCCAGAACATCGAGCATATGTGCTTTCGGCGGCGCACTCTGGAGCCGTCCGCCGCTGGCGGCGCTTTGTAAATCAGGTGCAGTGTGCATGGGTAAAAACCTGGTTCAAATCATCCGCAAAGGGTATGTGAATGATCGAATGCACCCTTTAAGGCGAATCTGAAATCAGACCAAGAAAAGTCTCGAACACATCCGCGATACGACTAAGTACCTTACGTTGTTTGAAGCCTCTTGCTGATGCTATCCAGGCACTTGAGCAGTGCTCGCCCTGCCTCTTGTAAGTCTTCGCCAAGCCCTTGCGCAGCATGCTCCTCCATCTCTGTGCAAAGCTCCAACAGCATCTGGTCATTAAGTAGATAAGCCGTACCCTTAAGCTTGTGGGCAATACATGTTATTGCCAGCAAGTCGCCCGCATCCAAAGCGTGACGTAAGGCATCGCTTTCACTCTGGTTACTCAGACTGACTTGCTCAGCCATCCTCGCGCGGATGTCGCTCTTCCACGATGGCCGCTCGCTCGTCGGTGCCTGACTGTGTCCAAATTTGGGGATAATTTGATTGAGTACGGCCAGATTCGTCGGTTTGGCCAATACGCGATCCATTCCTGCCTCCTCACAGGCACGCTGCACGCCAGGCTGCGCATCAGCTGTAAGACCAATGATGCGGCAGGGTTTCAACCCCCTGCTCAGTTCCAGCCGACGGATTGCGCGAGCCAATTCGACGCCGTTCATTTCCGGCATATTGCAATCGGTGATGACGATATCGATGTCGTGCTCGCTCCAGACTGCCAGCCCCTCCAGACCGTTGCTCGCGGTCAGCGGGCGATGGCCCAGATAGCCGATCTGCTGAACCAGCAAGTACTGACTGGGCAAGTGGTCCTCGACGATCAGAACGGTAAGCAACTCATCCGCTTCACGTACAGCAGCCTCGCTAGAACCGGGCAATGCCGACGCATCAACGATCACCCGCTCAAGCTCGAGTGAAAAACTCATCGTGGTGCCTTTACCCATTTCGCTTTCCACTTGCAAAGCGCTTTGCATCAGTTGGCAGAGAGCCTGGCTGATCGCTAACCCGAGGCCCGCGCCGGAGTTGGCGTCGCTGACTGCACTCTCCGCCAGATAAAATGGCTTGAACACCTGATCCAGATGGACCGCAGGTATTCCTGCACCGCTATCGCTGACACTGATGTAGAAACTCAGTGTGGAAGGACCGTTTGGTTGCACCTTACAACGTAGGTCGACGCCACCGGTCTGGGTGAACTTAATCGCGTTGCTCAACAGGTTGGAAACAATCTGCTTAATCTTCACCGCGTCTACCCACACCTGCTCCGCCGCCAGCGCGTCGATGTCCAGGGTCAGGCGCAGATGCTTCTGTCGTGCGAGTCCGGAGAAAACATTGCCCACGGACTCCAGCAGTGGCTTCATGCTCGTTGGCTCTGGGGTCAGGACCAACTTGCCCGATTCTATGCGTGAAATATCAAGAATATCGCCAATCAACGCCAGCAGACCGATCGCCGACTCATAGGCAATGTGCAGCGACTGGTCGTTGAGCTCGGCATCGCTTTTGCGTGTCAGCACCAATTCCAGCATGCCGATGACCGCATTAAGCGGTGTACGAATTTCATGGCTCATCGTCGCCAGAAACACGGTTTTTGCACGACTGGCCCTATCTGCCGAGTCCTTGGCAACCTGCAATTCGTCCAGCAGTAATTGTCGTTGCTGCAGGTCAATACGCTTGCGCCGAATGCGACGGCGTTGAGCCACTATGAACAATCCTGCGACGAGAAGCAGCACTCCCAGAACCTCAAAAGAGTGGCGAACGTAAGCCGCGATGCCCTCCCAGTATCTGTCGTCAGTCGCCGAGTTGGCTCGCCACCGGCCAATGATCTCCAGATACTTGCGCGGCGAAATATCCAGCATTGCCTTGTCGAGAATCGAGATGAAGAGCGCCTGATCCTGCGGTGCAGCGAACACGATCCGGATATCGGATCCTGTGAAGACGCCGCCAACCTTCAGGCTGCTTTCGTATTTGTAAGAAAGGTAATAACGCGCCACATTGGCTGGTGCCAATACCATATCGGCGCCGCCCTCACGAACCAGCTTGAAGGCTTCGCCCATGGTCTCAGTCTGTTTGAAAACCAGATTCGGATACTCACTGCCGAGTAGTCGGGGTGCAACGTATCCTTTCGCAACTGCGACGACTGCATGGGTTTGCGCATCCGGCTCGTACGTTGTTGCATCCTGACGTTGCAAGAACAGATAGGGCGCAGACGTCAGCGGACGGGTATGCAGATAGGGCAATGAAGGCGGTGGAGGTTCCGGCAGGATGCTCAGAGTTACGTCCCCATGCCTGAGCAAATCATTGGCCTCGCTGATTGAGCTGACGCGTTGGATCTCAAAGCGAATCCCGGCCTTACGCCGGATGATATCGAGGACGTCCGAGGCAATGCCATTAAAGCGTCCGCGACTGTTGAAAAAGGCGTAGGGCGCGAGATCTTCGCTAACCGCCAATCGCACAGTAGTGGATTTGTCCAGCCATTCCCGTTCTGCGGCTGTCAGCCGATTGCTAAATTCGCTGGGATTACAATCTTCAATATCGCCCCAAAAGTGCTGGGCATCGATAATCTTGCACCGGGTAAGCCCTCCCAGTGCACGATCAAGCATCCCCTTCAATAGACTGTTGTCCGGATTGAGGCCAAATCCCACCTCAATATCGGGCAACCTCGCGCTTTGGTTGATCACCAACTGGCTGCTGAATAACTGGCTAGACAGGTAATGGGTGGCAAGCGTATCCCCAAGAAAAACATCGTTTTCTCCCGTCAGCACCGATGCCATCGCCTGAAACTCAGACGGATAATGCTGAAACCGTCCACGACCGCCTATTTTTTTAAACAGTTCCAGCACCATCGGGTTGGAGACAGCAATTCGCGTCTGCCCATCAGTGGTACTGTATTCACGCAAATCACCGGCCTCAGAGAACAGCGCCAACTCCGTCAAGATGTAGGGGGCGCTGAGACTCATTCGTTGATTTTTCGCCATCAACCGGCTGACATTGTTGACCATGTCGATGCTGCCGTTGCGCAACGCGCCATACATCGCGTCCCGCGTTGCAAAGGCGCGTAGGTGAATGGGCACCCCCAACTCTCGCTGCAGTGCCACCAGGTAATCGGCCATCAGCCCTTCGAACTGCTGATTTTCTGCAAAGATGCGATAAGGCGGCAACGGTTCTTCAGATACGCCGACCACCAGCAGTTTTTTCTGCGACAGCCACTGTCGTTCGGACTCGGAAAGCGTGATCTTCAACTCACTGAAAGTCTGGCGGGCGACGGGCTGCAGATCCTGGGCATGCGACAGGCTACTCCAGAAGCTGAGCAGGAGCAGGACGACCGAAACTGAATTGAGCATACGCAGGCTTGATTTCACGGCAAGGCAATCAGATAAAGTTGTGACGACGCGCTATGTCAGCCAACTCGATCACCGAGGTCACACCGAGCTTGCTCTGAATATTGATCTTGTGACCGCTCACAGTCTTGTTGCTCAAACTGAGACGACTAGCAATATCACTATTGGTAACGCCCTCGGCGAGCAATTTGAAGATCTGCAATTCCCTATCGGTTAGATCTTCGATATCCCCCGTTGTCTCGACACTGCCAAGCAGTGGCATCGCATCTTTTGGGAAAAAAATGTAGCCATCAGCGATTGTCTCAACAGCTTTGACCAGTTTGCCTATAGGCTCGTTTTTGCTGACGAAACCACTGGCACCGGCTTGCAGGCACCTCGACGCGTAGTTTTCCTTCGCCTGAGAGGTATACACAAGTACCCGAGTATCAAGCTTATCCCTTCTAATTCGTTTAAGTACGGTCAGGCCATCAAGTTTCTCTAGCCCGATGTCCAGAATGACAATGTCTGGTTTCAACGACTCAATCATCCGCACTGCGTCAGCACCATCAGCCGTTTCCCCCGCAGACTCAAAGCCGATGGGAACAAGCGCCTGGCGAATGGCATGACAAATAAGAGGGTGATCATCAACGATCAGGACTTTTTTACTCATGGATTCACCAATGTCAGTTTCTTGTTGCGATTCTAGCGAGGAACGGCTTCGACACTATGATATCTCCCGGGAATGGTCATCACATTACTCACCTGTCGCGCTGACTGCATTCCAGAATATTCCGGCCAGCAAACAAGACGCTTCTTGTGCATGACGCCCTGGCGCTTGCTTAGACTTCGTGCATTTGCAGATGAGTTTGACGATGCAGAACAATCCAAACAGAGTGGCTGTGATCGGAAGGCGCTTCGGCGGCTTGCTCGAATTTTCCCGCCAGTTGAACGACCTGAATATTTTTCACATTACACTTCGAAAGAGTTCGATAGAGATTGTCAAGATGCTTGAGGCGGGAGAGCGGTTTGATACGCTAGTCTTCGACAATTTTGAGATACCCAGAGACAGTGACTGCCTGCGATCCATCGCTTGGTATCGGGCAGTGGACCTGATCATTCTCACCGCTGATGTAAATTTTCAACAGCGCCGGGAAATACTTGAATGGGCAAAAAAACGCTCCCTGCCGCCGTTGCGGGTGCTACCACTGCCTGTCCGCGCGGATGACTTTAAGCAGGTGATGACCACTCCCAGTACCGCCCAACAAAAGGCGATCTTCCGCCAGACAGGTCACCAATAACATTGCGAGCGAAATGAGGGAGATGACTGCAACGGATTGCAAGTGTTCGCAGTAGACGGTGCATTGCTGCGCCTCCCTGTTTCATCTGGGTTGGTATGACAGCGCATACACCGTGCCGAAACGCAGCTCCACTGCCGAGATTATCGCTCAGGCCAGCCCTGAAACACTCGTCCAGGTTCTCATTGATGCACAGGTGCAATCCCCCCCGGCTGGCCATGCGGCAATTGCGCCTGGTTGCCAATCAGGCGCAATTGCCGCTGTTGCCGATACGCCCAATCAACGCTCCTTCTGGTTGACCGGACAAGGTATAGCCGCGCTTGGCGATCAACCTTGGGTTGCCCGCCGCGCTGACCATCCCGGTTGCCGGGTTGGCCTCCACTGTCCACCGGTGCACACCGCCGGTTGCCCGAGTCACCAATAATGACGGCTTCACTCGTACCGCCCGCGGGATCCATTCCCGCGTCATAGGATCGGCTCAAGCACTCGCTTTCTGCACATTTGCCATGCCAGCGCTCAAGTTGACCCTTCGGGACAGCCTTCAGGGCTTTCCTGAGCTTGTAACCCGAATGAATCGAAGATTTACGGCAGCAAGGCCTGATATTGATCTGTCCGGATGCCGAACTGAACGATACAAAGCTGCTGGCAGAAAAGCTTCAAGCTACCGGGCGAAAGCCCGTACGCGGGAGCAGCACAGATCATCGTCGGCCTGTGCTTCGCCAATGAACTGATCCGCTTGGGCAGTAACGCGTCCGCCCCTTCGACCGGTGAGTTATTTTCGGATCCTGATGACTTCAGCAATCAGTGGTGTTCAAAGGTTTTGAACGACCGACTAGTGCTACGTATCGGCAACCTGGACTTGGTCTCTACCACTCGATTTTGCACGGTACATCGCGGTATCGGCACGCCGAATGAAGGCGTCAAACGATTCTGATGGAATCCACGTCGCAACGCCGAAGCTACACGTTGCCTGTCCAATTTCATCAAAGGGTTGGGTGCTGATCAGCGCTCGAAGCTTTTCTGCCAACAGCCTTGTATCGTTCAGTTCGGTATCCGGGCAGATCAATGCGAACTCTTCTCCGCCGGTTCTGCACAGCAGATCGGTTTTGCGTGTTGCCGAACGTATTCGTGTGCACAACGTCTTCAGAACGTCATCCCCACACTGATGGCCCCAGCGGTCGTTGATGTGTTTGAAGTGATCGACGTCAAACATGATCAGCGACAGAGGGCGGTATTGCGCGTTAGCCTCGATGAGCAGGCGCTCCATCAACTCTTCGAAGTATCGGCGGTTATAGACTCCGGTCAGGTGATCGGTAATGTTCAACAGACGCAAGTCTTGCGTGCGTTCATCTACCAGCGAGAGCGCGCGGGCGCGCTGCGTAATCAGCAAGTACACCATCAAGGTCAGCAGCAGCGTCAACCCTGCTCCGAACACGATAATCAGGCTGATGGACAGTGCGTAACTATTGGCGACCAGAAAGGTTGAGCTCGGCCTGAACTGGATCAAGTAATTCTGGTCGGCTACTTTCAGCAGCCGTTGCTCGTACAGCGCTGAAGGAGCAGCAGGAGCCGAGCTCTGATAAATGGATTCCCCTTGATGCTGCGTGTCGATCAATGAAAGCGTCACGTTCAGTCGCTGCAGGCTTGGTAATGGAATGCCTTGTTCCATCAAAGAAGCCAGGCGTACGGTGGAGACAACGAACCCCTGCAAATCATCATCGTTCGATGGCGCCTCAGGGGACTCCCGGAAGACAGGTGCGACAAAGAAAATCCCTGACTGGCCGTTGGTCATTTTCAACGGTTCCGACACCACTATTTGACGTGTTTCGCGTGCCTTGCTCATCAAGGCCTGGCGACCCGGGCGCGAGAGAACATCCATGCCGGGGATGATCTTTACGTCATCGCGCTTCAATAGGTAGAGCAATATCCAGTGTTCCGGCCGGCTGGTGAGGGGAACTCGTTCGCCGGTCACGGGGTTGATTTCATGATATGAAAAATCACTGGTGCCGTTGAGAAGTGCCTTGGCGCGAAATGCCGGGAGATCTTTCTCGAGAACCCTGGGGACCCAGCTACAGGCTTCGTCCTCTTCCACCAGAGGCGTAACGAAGCCCATAAACTCCCTTTCAGTGACATCGTCGGCGTTGATAAAGAAACGCCTCACAACGTCCAGTTTCAAGACCTGAGTATTAAAGCGTCTTTGCAGGCGACTGAATCTTTCGTCGACCTCTAGTTGAAAAGCAACGCTGACGGTACGCTGCTCTGACCCTACGAACAGAACCAGTACCAGGAACGTGACGGCCACCCCAGCCAGGCACACCAAAGCGCAAAGGGCCACGTCGGATGCTTTGAGTGCGTTCTGACGAGTAGACATGATCGGGTGTTCCTTGCTCATCGCCAAAAACAGTGTGCAGTGACCTGGAGTACTTTTGGAGTATCGGCACGCTTGTCGTTATCTTTATGAATCAGGCGTTAGAGCAAGGGATTTATGACCGGCAGGTATGGGCCAGCCAGGGTGGCAGCGCTCAGGCGAGACCAGACTGGCGCATGGCGAAGCCGTGCAACACGCTGTTCTGGATCTCGCTCGACAGGCTGTTATCGTCCGATTTCAGCCCTTCTTGCACGCTATTACATCGGTCCGCCGTTACGCGCAGTGATCGCAACGGTGGTTGGCGAATCAGCAAGTGACACGAAGCGTCGCGTTGCGCCATCGAGCGCATCGATGCACCCCGCCTCAATGTCGTAGACCCACCCGTGCAGATTCATGCGCCCCTGCTCCAGCGCGAGAGCCACCGATGGATGCGTACGCAGGTTCGCCAGTTGCGCGATCACGTTTTCGCGAACGAGCCCATCAAGCTTCGCGCGGGGTGTGTCGAACTCATGCGCCGCGTTAATCGCTTTCGCGGCGTCCGAGTGGCGTAACCAGTTAGCGACCGCCGGAAGATGATCCAGACACGTGCAGCGTGAAATCGCGCCCATCGCTCCACAGTCGGAGTGGCCACAGATTACGATGTCTTGTACCCCGAGCACAGCGACCGCATATTCAACGGTGGCCGAGACACCGCCAGGTTCGGGACCATACGACGGCACGATGTTACCGGCGTTGCGAATGACGAATAATTCGCCCGGTTCGCGCTGCGTAAGGAGTTCGGGCACAACACGACTGTCCGAGCAGGTGACGAACAACACCTTCGGATTTTGTGCCGTCGCGAGCTGCTTGAAAAGCTCGACGCGTTGCGGATAAACCTCGCGCTGAAAGCGCAGAAAGCCGTCAATAATGTCACGCATGGAGTCCTCCAGAACCAAATGCCGAATACCGGCACGAGCACTTGATATGCCATCGCACCGCTGTGGTCGTCATTATTGCAGACGTTGCTCGCAATGGCTGTACTGGAACAACGATGTCATTCGAATCGCCAACGGCGCGGCTGGTGTCCATCGCCCCCTGGCAGCCGCCGGCTAAAGCGTTTTGGAATCGGCTGGAATGGGCGTAGGGGTTTGCCAGGAAGGCTTGTTGCCGTCCTGACTGTCGAAAGTGCGGCGCGCTTTGCGGAAGTCATCGACATTCTCGACGACCCAGGTCCAGATGGGTGACATACGCACCAACAGCTCCATGCCCAGCGGCGTCAGCGCGTACTCGACACGCGGCGGAATCTCATCGAACTCGCACCGACTCAGCAAACCATCGCGCTCCAGGGCGCGCAGTGTCTTGGTCAGCATTCGCTGGGTCACACCGGTCATCTGCCTTTTTATCTCGGCATGGCGCATCGTCCCGTAAACACCCAAGGCATGCAGGATGCCCAATGACCATCGGCTACCGGCGTGAGTCAGGACTTCCCGCCTGACGCCATCATCATCTTCTCTAAGCGTTTGGCAGATAGTTTGCGCCTGGCTCAGAACGTCTTGATCGGTCATTTCTACCCCTGGTATCACACGTGTGCCTTCTTACGAGCGTTGCCCAATAGTGCAAGCATTGGCTGATCTTACAGGCAACCGGTTTCAGGAGACATCATGACCGAAGTGACCCCGCAATCCCCCCAATCAATTCTCGTCCTAGGTGCCGGCGAACTTGGCCTCGCGGTTCTGCGCAATCTTGCGCAGGTGGCAAAACGTGCGCCCGGTTCCAGAATCAGCGTTCTGCTCAGGGACGCCACGATCAACACGCAGATACCGGAGAAGAAAGCAGAAATCGCTGAATTGCGCAGTCTGGACATCCAAATGGTTGCCGCAGACCTGGTCAACGATTCGATCGATCAACTGGCTGAGGTCTTCGCTCGATTCGATACCGTCATCGGCTGTGCAGGCATGGTCGCCGGTCGCGAAACACCCATGAAGCTGGCCACAGCAGCGCTCAAGTCGGGCGTCAAGCGCTACTTTCCCTGGCAATTTGGCGTCGACTTTGAGGTGATCGGGCGCGGCAGTCCCCAGGATCTGTTCGATGCCCAGCTCGATGTGCGCGAGTTGCTGCGCGCTCAGGATAAAACCGAATGGGTCATCATCTCGACAGGTATGTTCACCAGCTTTCTGTTCGAGCCGGTGTTTGAGGTGGTGGACTTCGAAAACGACACAGTCAACGCCCTGGGCAGCCTTGATACCCGCGTGACGCTCACCACACCGCAAGACATTGGTACCTTGACAGCAGAAATCGTCTTCTTCGAGCCTCGCCTGCGCAATCAAATTGTCTACCTGGCTGGCGACACCGTGACCTATGGGCAGGTGGCGGACATCCTCGAACGCGTGCTGGGACGGCCCTTCAAACGTAACGTCTGGACGGTTGCGCACCTGATCCAAGAGTTGGAAAAAGACCCCACCCATCACATCAAAAAGTACCGTGCAGTGTTCGCACAAGGCAGAGGCGTGGCCTGGCCCAAGGCAGGCACGTTCAACGAGCAGCAATCCATTCAAGTCACCACTGCCGAGCAGTGGGCGCGAGAAAACCTCGCAGACATCTGAATGCGAAGAGCAGGATGGACCAAGCCCCGTCCTTAACGAGGACTTTAGTTCTCGTTAAGGACAATGCTGGCCATCAAAAACCATTCAAGTGAACGAATCCGTTTTGTCTGGAATCAAACGAGCAGTTTCAAAGGCGTTTAGCAGCTGCCAGTTCGATCATTCATTACCGGAGAAAAATGCATGCCTCTCAGTGACACTATTCACAGAGCGTTGCTAAGCGCGGAGGAACGCGCCTCTATCGCTGAAATTGAAGCCACCACCAATATTCTGCAGCTCGTCACACGGATGACCGGAACGCGCTTCGCAGCGATCGCAAAATTCACGGAGACGGAATGGATTGTCTGTTCCGCGTACGATCCGATCGAGCTTGGGATCAACACCGGCGACACACTGGAACTCGAGACCACCCTTTGCAGTGAGTTTCGAAGAGATCCCCAAGTGCTTTTCGTGCCGGAGATAAGTCGAGACGGCAGGTTTTCGACACGTCCTGTGGTAAAGCAATACCTGATTGAAAGCTACGCAGGTGCGCCTGTTTTCCTGCCCGATGGACAACTTTGGGGCGCGCTGTGTGCATTGGATTCCAGGGCAGTGATATTCGACGACCCGGACCTGGCGGACACGCTAGGCCTGTTCGCGAGGCTGATCGGCTGCATCTTTTACTCGAACTTGACCGAGGCAGGCAGCGGCTACAGCAAGAACGGTTCAGTTGCCATGGAATAACAACGACACAGCCCTGAGGATTCAGGGCTGTGTCTTTTCTGGCATGTGAGATTCGTGCCCGCCCCTTCTACAAGGTGTAGGAAATGCCGACCTGCACGGTTCGCGGCGCGCCTGGATAAGCGTAGACGTTGCCGAATGCGCCTTCTTCATAATCGCGATCGAACAGGTTTTTCAGGTCAAGATTGAGTCGCACCTTGTCATTGACCTTGTAGAAGCCGAGCAGGTCGACAACGGTGTAACTGCCCATCGAAAACGCGGTGTTAGCGGTTTGGCCGGCGCGCTCGTCGACGTACTTGAGGCCGGTGCCCAGGCCCAAGCCCTTGAGCGCGCCGTCCTGGAACTCATACATATTCAGCAGGCTGAAGCTGTTTTTCGGGATGTTCAGCAGGCGCGTGCCAGAGCGCAACACGTTGTCCTTGGTCACTTGCGCATCGACATAGGCGTAGCCGCCAATCACCCGCCATTCGGGGGTCAGGTTGCCAGCGACGTTGAGGTCGAAACCACGGCTGCGCACCTCACCGGCTGCAACGCTGAAGGTCGAGTCCACCGGGTCGGTGGTCAACACGTTACGTTTGTCGATCTGATAGACCGCCGCGTCGACACTCAACTGCTGATCCAGTGCTTCCCACTTGATCCCCATTTCGTAGGACTTGCCCTTCTCCGGCGCGAATCCGCCGCCCTGGCGACTGGCGCCGGTGTTCGGTTTGAAGGAGCGCGCGGTGTCGGCATAGACCGCCAACGTCTCGGTCAAGTCGTAGGTCACGCCGATGCGCGGGGTCACCGCATTGTCACTCGCCTGCCAACTCTTGCCGCCGGGCACATAGGTTTCGTAATCATGTTCAAAGCGCTCGAAACGCGCGCCGGCCAGCACTTTCAATTTGTCGGTCAATGCCACCTGATCCTGCACGAACGCGGCATACGTCTTGAGGTTTTCCTTGTCGTGAGTCGGCGTGCGGGTAAGTGCCGGACGCGGCTGGCCGTACACTGGATCGAAGATGTCGATCGGGTACGCACCGACAGCGCCGCTGGAGCGTTGAATGATCGACTTGTAGTCGTAATCCTCATACTCGATACCGGTGAGCAACGTGTGCTGCAAGCCAGCGGTATCGAAGTGCCCGGTCAGGTTGAGCTGGGTATCCTTGTCGGTCCACTCCAGCTTGCGATAGTTGAAGTTGCGCCCCAGGGTGCGGCCGTCATCGGCTATACCGTTGGCCTCGATTGCGTTGCCCTTGAGCGAACCATCGAGCCACTGGAAACCGCCACCCAGGGTCCAGTCATCGTTGAGCATGTGCTCGAAACGCAGTTGCGCCATGTTGTTATCGTTATGCAGTTTGCCGACGTCTTTTTCGCCGAAAAAACTGTCGCGAGAGGCCGTACCGATCTGCTTCGCATAGCGGGTAACGCCGCGATCCAGCGGCGCGTTGTTTCGCATGAAATCGCCTTCGAAAATCAGCCTGGTCGCGTCGGTCGCCTGCCAGGTGAGCACCGGCGTGATGCCGTAGCGCTCGGTTTCGACGTGATCGCGGAAGGTGTCGCCGCCCTCGCCCACGACGTTGAGTCGATAGGCCAGGCGCCCTTCTTCGTCGAGCGGACCGGAAGCGTCCAGCGTGCCGC